>JANMIH010000472.1:0-13210 GCA_031375685.1 Polaromonas sp.
CGTTCGGCCCGAGCACACGGAAACGCGCGGACAGGGTGATAAAGAGTCGACTGATGTCGGGCGATTTCAAGAAAATGGAGAGTTTTGAGACGACAGGTGGCGGACAGGTGGGCGTTTCACCGCTCGTGCGTCATCGGCTACGTAGAGGACCCTTTAAAAAGGGCGTTTGAAATTCCCATACTCTGGCCGTGTCATCATCCGGGGGGAAAATGCAACAATCTTCGGACAGACCCCCACGATTACGACAAAGCCCTATGAATTTCGCTCAATCATTCCAATGGCAACATTTATCCCGCGTGCCTTCTGCGTGGTTGCTGTTGGTACAGCTGAGCATTCTGGTTTTGTCGCCCTTTACGAATCACAGCACGACCAGCCATGCGGTGTCATGGTGTTTGAGTGCACTGGCCTTGCTGCTGTTGGCAACGATTATTCGCAATAGCCCTATCTATAGCGGCTTTGGCTTGTTTTTTGTGATGTTGGGCTTGGGTTTGTCCACCAGCGTATTGTTGGGTTTTGATTCACCTGGCGTGCAAGTCGCCGCGCATCTGGTGGAGGCAGTGGCGTACTTTTATGGCGCGGCAGGCCTGCTGATGTATATGTTTGAGGATGAATACCTGACCCGGGATGAGCTGTTTGCAGCGGCAGCGGTATTCACGCTCCTGGCCTGGGGTTTTGCATTCTTGTTCAGCGTTTGCCAAGTGTGGTACCCAGGAAGTTTTAACGCGGTGGCCACTGAACCACGCACCTGGGTGGAATTGATATTTCTGAGTTTCAGTATCCTGTCTGGAACGGGCCTGAGTGATATTGTTCCTCTCACGCCACCAGCACGTGTGCTGGTGGCGCTTCAAATGTTCAGCGGGGTGATGTATATCGCCCTGGTGGTATCCAGGCTGGTTGCGCTGCAATACATCGCCTACGTTCCCAAAGATAAGCAATGAGGCGCCTCTGTAATCTCATAAGAGAGCAGGCGGTCATTGGCAGTGAACACAATTGCATCATCGGCGATGGGCCTGAAGGTGGCACTGCCCAAAGCATGTTCCGCTGCACCGATGAACACAGTTTGACTTCTTCAAGGCAGCCATTCGTGACTGTCAGCTCTTGGCCCGTAGCCGACTATCGATAAGCAAAGATGCCGCGATTTTGGCTAAAAACTTAGTCAAGCTACTCGAATTGAGCAATTTTTAGCCGTTTTTAGATATAAAAGGTGCCTAAAACCCAATAAATATGGGCGTAAGCAGCTATAAATTAGGTAGCGCTCGGCTGGCGCACCCGAATCGGCCCTTTCCACGGGCCGTGGGGTAAGGTGGTCGCGGGCACCGATTGACCACCTTGTGAAATATCCAGCAAGCCACGCAGGGCCAACTGGCCTGCCACTTGCCTGACGCGCGGCATCAGGCTGCGCCAGTCGTCGGGTGCGAGGGTACGCGCAACCTCCGACGGGCAGGCACTGGATTGTTCGCCGCGCTGCGCAATCAGGGCCAGCAAGGCTGCTTCAATCTGCGCGTCACTGGCTGGCTTCACGGTTTGAAATTCAGCCGATCTCGGCAATCATTTCAATCTCAACACACGCACCCATCGGAATTTGCGCAACGCCAAAGGCGCTTCTTGCGTGCGCGCCTATCGCAGGGCCAAACACTTCGCCGAACAACTCACTGGCACCGTTGGTGACCAAATGCTGCTCGGTAAAGTCTGCGGTTGAGTTGACCAGGCTCATGAGTTTGACGATGCGGGTGACGTCGTTGAGTGTTTTGCCTTGGCTGGCCAATGCGGCGTGCAGCGTGCCCATCAGGTCAATGGCAATCGCGCGAGCAGCCAGTTTGCCTTCAGCGGTATCGGTGTTTTTGCCCAATTGGCCGACCCATGCTTTGCCTTCTTTTTTGGCGATATGGCCGCTTAAAAAAACCAGCTTGCCGGTTTGTACAAAAGGCACGTAGGCCGCTGCCGGGATGGCCAGCGGGGGCAGGGTGATGCCCAGGGTGCTGAGTTTTTGATAAACATCGTGTGATGGGTCGTGTGATGGGATGCTCATGTCGCGTGTCCTTGTGAGAAGTAAATTCAAAGTGTATTTTGGCAGTGATAAGCTTGATTCCTGCGAAGGTATGGCAACTTATTCAAACTCGCCGGGAGCAACCAGATGGCACTTTTTAACCAAAACGCATTGAACCCCGGCGTCAAAAAACGCGAGGTGTTTGGCTGGGCGATGTATGACTTTGCCAATTCGGGCTACACCACGGTGGTCATCACGGCTGTGTTTGCCGCCTATTTTGTCGGCGGTATCGCCAAAGGCGCAGACTGGGCCACCTTTGCCTGGACGGCAGCGCTGAGTATTTCTTATGCCATCGTGATGCTGACCATGCCCAGCCTGGGCGCTTACGCTGACTTGCGTGCTGCGAAGAAAAAGCTGTTGGTGATCTTCACCCTTGGCTGCGTGTTGTCTACCGCAGCGCTGGCGTTGGCCGGGCCGGGCAGTGTGGCGCTGGCGCTTGTCCTGATCGTGGTTTCCAACACCTTTTTCAACTACGGTGACGCCATCAGCGCCGCCTTTTTGCCAGAGCTGGCCAAGCCGGAAGGCATGGGCAAAGTCAGCGGTTGGGGCTGGAGTTTTGGCTATTTTGGCGGCATGCTGGCGCTGGGTATTAGCCTGGGCTATGTGATTTGGGCGGGTGGTCAAGGCATCAAGGCCGACAGTTTTGTGCCTGTGACGATGCTGATCACGGCTGTGATTTACGGTGTGTCGGCCATGTTCACCTTCAAGTTTTTAAAAGAGCGTGCCGTGCCCAACCCGTCAGCGCTGGGGCAAAGCGGTTTCAAGGCATCGCTTGTGCAACTGAAAAAAACGTTTCATGAAGCCAGGCGTTACCCGGACTTCATGTGGCTGCTGCTGTGCGTGGTGTTCTACCAGGGCGGTGTGGCAGTGGCCATCACGCTGGCGGCTATTTATGCCGAGCAAGTGATTGGTTTTGTGCAACAGGAAACCATGGTGCTGATTTTTGTTTTGAACTTTGCGGCGGCGGCGGGTGCATTTGGGCTGGGCTATGTGCAAGACCGCATTGGCCATAAAAATGCGCTGGCTTTGACGCTGATCGGCTGGACGCTGACCTGCATCATCGCGGCGCTGACGACCAGCAAGGGCATGTTCTGGTACGCCGCTGCCTTGGCCGGGTTTTGCATGGGCAGCAGCCAGTCGATTGGTCGTGCCATGGCCGGTATGCTGGCACCACCCAAGCAGATCGCAGAGTTTTATGGCTTGTGGACATTTGCCACTCGTCTGGCCAGCATCATTGGGCCCTTGAGTTACGGTGCCATCACCTGGGCAACAGGCGGTAACCAGCGTATTTCAATTGCCAGTACAGCCTTGTTATTTGTCATGGGGCTGCTGGTGTTGTCCCGTATCGACATGGCCCGTGGGCGCAGGGTGGCGACAGAAGCTGTTTAGACGTGCGTTGTGCTTTTTTGGGTTCTAAGGGCCGTTTTGACCCTCTTTTACCTACGATTTCGGGCTTCTGACCAATCAATACGGGCGCAAGCAGCTATGTATTTAATAGCAGTTCAGATTCAATCGGCGTTACCGTCACAGCCACAGCCAGCGTGTGCTGCGCGCCGCCGCGTATCACGCCGCGCAACGGCGACACATCCAGAAAGTCACGTCCTGTGGCTAGGGTCACATAGTCTTCACCGGGCGCGCGGTTGTTGGTGGGGTCAAAGTCAAACCACTGGCCCGGCGCATCTGTATCCGGGCTTGGGCAATAAACCGATACCCAGGCGTGGGATGCGTCGCAGCCAATCAGGCGCGGCTGACCGGCTGCCGGTTGCGTCAGCATGTAGCCGCTGACGTAACGTGCTGGCAAATCCATCGCTCTGCAGCAAGCCACCATGATGTGGGCAAAGTCCTGGCACACGCCTTTGCGTTGTCTCAGTGCTGTCAGTGCGGGGGTGTCCACATCTGTGCTGTCGCCGTCATAAGTCATGGCGCTGTGGATGCGCGACATCAAGTCGTGTGCCGCATCCAGCAACTGCCTGCCCGGGGTAAAACTGGGTTTTGCAAAATCGGCAAAGGCTTCATGGCGTGGCACGTAGGGCGAGGCAAAGGCAAACTCCCAGGCGCTGTTGTAGGCAGCGCCCGCCTGGTAACGAAACGCCTCACGCACTCGCTCCCAAGCCAGCACGGTGGTGTGCTCGGGGCTTGCATAGGTCTGAACAACGCTGTCGGCGGTGACCTGAAGTTCGTCATGGCTGGTTTGCAGCGAGAAAAAAAGCTTGCTGTTGCCATACACATCCAGCCCTTCGCGTTGCTGCACAGGCTGCGGGTTGATGTGCAGTGCATGCTGCAACACGCTTTGGCTGCTGCCATGACAGGGCCGCAAATGAACGGCGTGTTGGGCGTTTTCAACCGCCGGGGTGTAGTGGTAAAGCGTTTCGTGGCGCACGTGCAGCAACATGGGTAAAAACCTTGATTCAAGCGCTCAGGCTATGGCTGGCAGCGGCACTGTTGGCATGGCTGAAGTAGCGCTGGCTGACCTGATCTGACAGCTCAAAAGCTGAAGTTCGGCATTGCTCAAACCCGGTCATCAACGCATCGGCTTGCAAGCCCTGCGATGCATCCATGAGCATGTTTATCATGGCAGGCAAGCTGGCGCTCAGGCTGTTGTCATCATCGGGCTCATTGCCTGGGAGCTTGAGCAATCTGCTTTTCAGGGACTTGATGACCCAGCTCAATGAGCGAGGGTTGTCCTGGCTCAGTACCAGCAGGTCAAGCAGCGCATCAAGGTCACGCCGTTGCTGGTACTGCGCATGAAAGGTGATGGTGCTGTCAAACATGGCAACAATGGCTGAAAAGCCGCTGTCGTCAAACACCGCGCCAGTTTCAAACCCCGAGGCCATTGCTCCCGACAGCGTGGCCAGCCGCTCGATATGGCGACCAATGCTGAGCAATCGCCAGCCGTCGTCGCGCATCATGCGGTCGGTTTGCGCCCCGGTGATGGCGGCTAAAAAGCTGCTGGTCACGTCCAGAATGCGCAGCGCTTCAACAGATGAATAGTCATGCGCAGAAGACCCGGACGAGAGTGCTTCACAGCGCCTGAAAAAGTCCTGCTCCATTTGCACAATCACATGCCATTGCTCTTGCGACAGGCGCTCGCGCACGGCCGACGCTGCACTTTTCAGGCTGCGCAGGTTGTAACCCACGCTGGCGTGGGTCTGGGTGTCTGACAAGCCTGCAATCAGTGAGCGTTCAAACACCCGCCTGGCCTGTGCCGCCTGGCTGGCTGCGGGGACTGTCGGCAGCACCAGGGCGTTGCTGACAGCCATGTTGGTCAGCCAGGCCAGCAGCGGCGCTGACGACTGGTCAATGCCGGCCAGACTTTGCAAGGTCAACTGCGCCAGTCGGAGCGAATTTTCAGCGCGCTCGGTGTAGCGACCCAGCCAGTAGAGGTTTTCAGCCGCGCGACTGGTCACTGGCTGCTTGCGGGCGCTGATGCGGGTGTGCTGCAGCTCTTTGATGCCTGGCGCAAGTTCGTCCCCTTCAGGTTCGGCTTGCTTTGCGACTGGCGTGACCATCCCAGGGTCTGCTTTGGCCGACTGACCCAGCGCCCAGACATCAGCACTGCTGCCGCCATGCTGCATCGACGCAATGTTTTCATTTTTGCCCGCCAGCCGCGCCAAGCCGCCTGGCAGCACGCGCCATCCGCCTTGCCCATCGGGCAGCGCAAACACCCGCAGCATGGCCGAGCGCGGCGCAATTTTGTCGCCTTGCCAGGTGGGCGTTTGAGACAGCGGCAAATAGGCCTGCACGGTGTAATCTTCGCCATGCCGCAAGATGCGGCCCGCCCACTCATCAAGGGAGCGCTGGCTGAGCGTATGGCCAATCACAGACTGCATCCCCGTGCCGGGGTAGGTGGGTTTGATGACGCAGTTTTTCAGCAGTGGCAGCATGTCCTGCATCACCGCTTGCTCGCCGCACCACCACGTGCTGAGCGAAGGCAGGCTAAGTGTTTCACCCAGCAAATGTTCAGACAGCGCAGGCAAAAACCCCAGCATGGCGCTGGATTCCAAAAATGCCGATCCCGGCGCGTTGGCCACCTGCACATTGCCCGCGCGTATGACTTGCAACAGGCCGGGCACGCCCAGTGTCGAGTCAGCACGCAATTCGAGTGGGTCTAAAAATTCATCGTCCAGCCTCTTGAGCAAGCCATGCACTGGCTCCAGTCCTTGCAGTGTTTTCAGGTACAGCCGCTCACCGCGCACCAGCAGGTCATTGCCCTCCACCAGCGTCAAGCCCAGGTAACGTGCCAGGTAGGCGTGTTCAAAATAGGTTTCGTTGTACGGGCCGGGGGTGAGCAACACAATCCTGCTGTCAGGCACTGCGCTCAATGTTTTCATGCTGTCAACCAGCGCTTTGTAAGACTCTGCCAGCCGCTGCACCTGCATGCCCTGAAACGCTTCAGAAAACAGCATGGAGATGCTCAGGCGATTTTCAAGCAGATAGCCCAAGCCCGAGGGTGCTTGTGTGCGCTGCGACACCACCCACCACTTGCCATCTGGCCCCTTTGCCATGTCAAACGCTGCGATGTGCAAAAACATGCCGCCCGCCGGTTGTACGCCCTGCATGGCGCGCAAATAGCCTGGATGCCCTTGCACCAAAGCGGCTGGCAGCAAACCTTGTTTGAGGAGATTTTGCGGGCCATACACATCGGCCATGATGCCGTTGAGCAAGCGTGTGCGCTGCTTGATACCTCTTTCAATACCCGCCCAGTCGCCCGGGGAAATGATAAGAGGGAAAAGATCAAGTGACCACGGGCGTTGCGGCCCGTTGGCGTCTGCGTAGACGTTGTAGGTCACGCCGTTGTCCCGGATTTGCCTGCGCAGATTGGCTGTGCGGTGGTTCAGGTCCTCAAAACCCTCTGCGCCCAGAAAGTTGAAGAACGTCGTCCAAGCCGGTGCCATCGCGCCAGATGCAGGGCCTTGTGATTGGCTTTGACTTTGCGATTGCCCCTGGCTTTGCGTTTGAATTAGAACCGGGTTTTGTATTAGGCTTTGCAGCCCACGAAGCTCATCAAAATGACCCGCAGCAGCGGCAGGCGACAGTGCAGATGCCTGGTCTTCAGGCGTTGCTGGGGTTTGGCCCTGTCCTGACCCTGAAAAAATTGGTTTATGGCGATGCGGCACGTTGTCTCGTTTTCAACCTTTGTTATCGCAAATCAAGCGTGAAGGGAAACTCTTTTGATGCCTGTGCAGGCAACACTTTCATCTTGCCCGGTGTGTGCCCCATTTGCAAAAAGCGGCTCAGGCGGCGGCTTTCTGCCTCATAGGAGTTGACCGGCAGGCTGGCATAACTCAAGCCGCCCGGGTGCGACACATGGTACTGGCAGCCGCCCAGTGAGCGCTCCATCCAGGTGTCGACAATGTCAAACGTGAGCGGTGCATGCACACCAATCGATGGGTGCAGTGATGATGGCGGGTTCCATGCCTTGTAGCGCACACCGGCCACATACTCGCCGACTGTGCCGGTGTTTTGCAGTGGCAGCGCGCGGCCATTGACGGTAACGACATAGCGGCTGTCGTTCAGCCCGGTGATCTTGACCTCAATGCGTTCCAGCGACGAATCCACATAGCGCGCAGTGCCGGTGGACGAGCCTTCTTCGCCCATCACGTGCCAGGGCTCCAGCGCATTGCGCAGGGTCAGTTCCATGCTGTTGACTTTGACCTGGCCCACAGTTGGAAAGCGGAACTCAAAGTGCGGCTCAAACCAGGCCATCTCAAAAGCATAGCCTGCCTCATTCAGCTCGGTCAGTACATCCATAAAGTCCATCCGCACCAACGACGGTAGCAAGAAGCGGTCATGCAGCTCGGTGCCCCAGCGGGTCAGCCGGTTACCGGCTTGCAGATACGATTTGTTCCAGAAGCGGGCGACCAGTGCACGTAGCAACAACTGCTGGGCAATGCTCATGCGGGCATGGGGCGGCATTTCAAACGCGCGCAGTTCCAGCAAGCCCAGCCGGCCAGTCGAAGAGTCGGGCGAATACAGTTTGTCAATGCAAAACTCGCTGCGGTGGGTGTTGCCTGTGACATCGACAAGAATATTTCTTAAAGTCCGGTCAACGATCCAAGGCGGCATGTCCTGGCCGTACTTTTCGCGGTTCACGGCAATCTCGCGCATCGCAATTTCCAGCTCGTACAACTGGTCGTTGCGTGCTTCATCCACACGCGGTGCCTGGCTGGTTGGGCCAATGAACATGCCGGAGAACAAGTAGCTGAGTGACGGGTGGTTGTGCCAGTAAGCCACCAAGCTCGCCAGCAACTCGGGTTTGCGTAAAAACGGGCTGTCAGCGGGTGTCGCGCCGCCCATCACAAAATGGTTGCCACCGCCCGTGCCGGTGTGGCGGCCATCGGTCATGAACTTTTCAGCCGACAGGCGTGTCTCGTGCGCCACCTTGTATAAAAACTCGGTGTGCTCAACCAGTTGGCCCCAGTTTTCAGCCGGGTGAATGTTGACTTCAATCACGCCCGGGTCAGGCGTGACAGCCAGCACCTTCATGCGCGGGTCGCGCGGCGGTGGGTAGCCTTCGAGCACAATTTTCAAGCTCAGTGATTGCGCCGTGGCTTCTATCGCGGCCAGCAAATCGAGGTAGTCCTCCAGCCGCTCCATGGGCGGCATGAAGATGTACAGCGCCCCCGTCTCACCGCGAACGGACTTTAAACCCGCCGTCATGGAATCGGCCTCGGCTTTGGCTTTCGGGCCGTTGGCTCGCTTGGGGTCACGCACCTCAATGCACAATGCGGTGCGTGTCAGCCAGGCGGCTGACTCAAAGGCATTGGGCGTGCGGGCAATGCTGTCAACGGTTTGCGACATCATGGGTTGTGATGAGGCAGCAGATTGCATCACGCGCTTGGCCTCGTAACGCGGCGGCACGCCGTGTTTGAAGCCAGACAAATACTGTTCAACCCGTTGCGATGTCGATTGCAGGCGCTGGTTGACTGGCAAGCTGGCGTTGTAGCGTCCGGTGAATGCTGCCGCCATCGGCAAGGCAGCGCGCGGTGCAAAAGGGTCTTCTTCTGGCGTGTAAGGATTGTCGGTTTTTGACACCCAGGGCACGGAGTCCAGCGGCAAGCGGTAACCCATCGGCGAGTCGCCCGGCATCAGGTACATGCGCACGTCCCTGAAGAACCAGGGGCCCGTTGTCCATGCAGGCCCGGCCAGCGGTGCTGTGGAGCCGGGAATGACGGGGCGCGGCTTGAGTGGCAACACATAACCCACCACCGAGTCCAGCCCCTGCATGAAAACCCGGCGCAGACGTTCACGCTCCATCGCGTCGTCGAGTTTTGAATCAAAAGGGTCGACGTTGACAGGCAAACGGCGCTCACGCCACAGGTAGTACCAAACGTCTTCAAAACCCGGCGTGATGTGGTCGGGCGGTAAACCCAGCTTGTCGGCCAGTGTGGCGGTAAAGCGGGCAGCGTCTTGCGCGGTGTAGTTGCAGGGTTCGCTCTCGTTGGCAAACAGCGCCGGGTATTGCCAGACCGGTTGGCCGTCCATGCGCCAGAAGATGCTGAGGGCCCAGCGCGGCAACTGCTCACCGGGGTACCACTTGCCCTGGCCAAAATGCAAAAACCCACCCTGGCCATATTCAGCCCGCAGCTTTTGCACCAGTTCGGTGGCGTAGCCGCGCTTTGTTGGCCCCAGCGCGTCAATGTTCCACTCCGCGCCGTCGGGGTCGTTGGTGGCCACGAATGTCGGCTCGCCGCCCATCGTCAGGCGCACATCGCCTGCCGTCAAGTCACGGTCCACCGCTTCGCCCAAGGCCAGCACGGCTGTCCATTGCTCGTCGGTGTAAGGTTTGGTCACGCGGGGTGACTCATATATCCGCTGCACGCCCATGTGGTGGGCAAACTCCACTTCTGATTCATCGACACCGCCTTCAATGGGCGCAGCGCTGGATGGCTCGGGCGTACAAGCCAACGGTATGTGACCTTCGCCCGCCATCAGGCCCGATGTCGGGTCCAGTCCCACCCAGCCAGCACCTGGCAAAAACACCTCGCACCAGGCGTGCAGGTCGGTGAAGTCTTTTTCAGTGCCGCTCGGGCCGTCAAGGGATTTCACGTCGGCTTTGAGCTGAATCAGGTAGCCCGACACAAAGCGCGCCGCCAGGCCCATGTGGCGCAGCAGTTGCACCAGCAACCAGCCGGTGTCTCGGCACGAGCCAAGTGCTTTTTCAAGCGTTTCTTCGGGCGTTTGCACGCCGGGCTCCATGCGGATGGTGTACTTGATGGCTTGCTGAAGTTGCTGGTTCACACTCACCAGAAAGTCATTGGTGCGGCGCGGCGTGCGGTCAATCTTGTCCAGGTAGGCTTTGAACAGCGGCGTGGCAGGCTCGACCGCCAGGTACGGGATCAGCTCCTGCGCCATGACCTCTGAATACTTGAATGGAAACTCTTCGGCCTCAGGCTCCAGGAAAAAGTCAAACGGGTTCAGCGTGACCATGTCCACCACCATGTCCACCGTCACTTTAAATTCCGTCGTGGGCTTGGGGAAGACCAGCCGCGCCTGGTAGTTGGCAAACGGGTCTTGCTGCCAGTTGATAAAGTGATCGGCGGGTTCGACCTTCAGCGAATACGACAAAATTTGCGTCCGGCTGTGCGGGGCAGGGCGCAGCCGCACAATTTGCGGGCCCAGCGTGACCAGGCGGTCGTATTGGTAGTGGGTGATGTGGCTGAGGGCTACGTGGATGGACAAAGTGGTCTCGCTTTATGCTGTGTTATGACGGTTACCCTGAATGCTAGCAATACGCAGGCCAAGTCAATACACCAATGATAAGTTGTGTCGGCTGGAATTCCTGCTTGCCCGTTGAACATTCGGTCATGCGGGCGGTGCATGACAACAAAAAAGGATTCTGTGGGGGACAAGTCTTCATCGTTTCAGCATATTCGCCTGTCCAGGCTGATGTTTGGCTTGCTGTGCGGTTTCGTGGCTGGAGTTGCCTTGCAACTTCAGCAGGCCAGCCTTGATGCTTCGACAAACTATCTCGCATCAGTGGCTGCAGCGCTGCTGGGACTGGGTCTGGTGTTGCGCTTTTTGAAGCGATATGTTTTGGGCCTGTGTGTTGTGGCTGTGCTGTCTGGCGCTTTGGGATTTGGTTTGACAGGGCTTAGGGCCGCTGCTTTTGCCGCAACCGCGTTGAACCCTGCGCTCGAAGGCCAGGACATCGACGTCACAGGCCAGATCATGGCCATGCCGCAGTTTGGGGAAGACGGGGTGCGGTTTCGGTTTGTGGTGGCATCGGCTAACTTAAAAGGTGAGCCAGTTGCCTTGCCGCCACTGATTTACCTAGGCTGGTATTCGGGTTTTGGGCTTCGGCCAACAAAGGCAGTGGTGGCGGACGGCGACCCTGAGCCACCTGAATTTTCACTAGAACTCCAGCGCCAGCCGCAACCGCTGCGGGCTGGCGACAACTGGCAAATGACGGTGCGCCTGAAAGCGCCGCACGGCAACAGCAACCCGCATGGCTTTGACTACGAGCTGTGGCTGTGGGAGCAGGGCATTCAGGCGACAGGTTACGTGCGGACTGGAAAAAGCGACGCGCCGCCGAAAAAACTCGCTGACACTTGGGCCAAACCCATAGAGCGCGCCCGCCAGGCCGTGCGGGAAGCTATTTTTCAGCGGATCGACAACCGCCAGTTGGCGGGTGTGCTGGCCGCGCTGGTCATTGGCGACCAAAACGCGATTGAGCGAGCAGATTGGGATGTCTTCAGAGCGACGGGTGTGGCGCATTTGATGAGTATTTCGGGTCTGCACATCACCATGTTTGCCTGGGCTGCGTCGGGATTGATTGGCTGGCTGTGGCGTCGCTCGGCCCGTTTGTCGCCAGCGCTTTGCCATGCTTTGCCCGCCAGCAGTGCAGGCGCTTGGGGCGGCTTGTTGCTGGCGGTTTTGTATGCATTGTTCGCCGGCTGGGGCGTACCGGCTCAGCGCACGATCTGGATGCTGGCAACGGTCGTGTTGCTGCGGCAAAGTGGCAGGCAATGGCCTTGGCCTGTGGTTTGGCTGCTGGCGATGGCGGTGGTGGTAGCGCTGGACCCCTGGGCGTTGATGCAGGCCGGGTTTTGGTTGTCTTTTGTGGCGGTGGGGGTGCTGTTTGCCTCTGCTGTGGATGAAAAAATCGCTACTAATTCAGGAGCTGTTTACGACCGTATTCATTGGGTTGAAGGCCAAAATGACCATGAAAACAGGCCCAAAAACGGCTTTTTAGGCACTTTTACAGGCAGTTTGGGCGTTCATTTGATGAAAACGCTGCGGGAGCAGTGGGTTATCACGCTGGCGCTCACGCCGCTGTCGCTTTTGCTGTTCAACCAGGTTTCTGTTGTCGGCTTGCTGGCCAATGCGGTCGCCATACCGTGGGTCACGCTGGTAGTCACACCGCTGGCCATGCTGGGGGCGCTGTGGGCACCGGTGTGGGACGCTGCAGCACTCGCTGTGAATTTGCTTACGCTGGTGTTGCAATGGCTGGCCAGCTTTTCATGGGCCAGTGTGGCGGTCGCTGCCGCGCCGCTGTGGTGTGCTGTGGCAGGTGTGCTTGGCGGCGCGCTGCTGGTCATGCGCCTGCCGCTTTACTTTAAGGCTTTGGGTTTGCCGCTGTTGCTGCCCGTGTTGCTGTGGCAGCCACTGCGGCCAGAGCTGGGGCAGTTCGAGATTTTGGGTGCTGACATCGGACAAGGCAATGCGCTGATTATTCGCACCGCTCACCACAGCATGGTTTACGACGCAGGACCCAAATTCTCCCGCGAGAGCGATGCTGGCAACCGGGTGCTGGTGCCGCTGCTGCGGGCCATGGGCGAAAAAATTGACCTGCTGATGCTCAGCCATCGCGATCTGGACCACATTGGCGGCGCTCCCGCTGTGCTGGCCATGCAGCCCCAAGCGCGGCTGGTCAGCTCAATAGAAGAAGGCCATGAGCTGCAAGCGGTGCGAAAGTCTGAACGCTGTTTGGCCGGGCAGGTTTGGCGCTGGGACGGGGTTGATTTTGAGGTGCTGCACCCGGTTCTGGCGGACTACGACAGCACCGCAAAATCGAATGCCATGAGCTGCGTACTGCGTATTTCCAATGGCTCAAAAACGGCGCTGCTGGCAGGTGACCTGGAAGCAGCGCAAGAGCTCCGGCTGGTTGCGAACCCCGAGTTGAACCCCAAACTCAAGGCTGACTTTTTACTCATGCCGCAC
>JANMIH010000484.1:0-2586 GCA_031375685.1 Polaromonas sp.
TCCGCTAAATTACTGACTTATGAGTAAATCGCTGTTCTTCTGATGTTGGAAATTAGTTTTGCGGTGGAATATAAATGCTTCAAAACAAGGAGCTTTTATGTCCATTTCCCTCATCCTTCTGATCGTTTTAATTCTGATTCTGGTCGGCGCATTGCCCACCTGGGGCCACAGTCGCAACTGGGGTTATGGACCGAGTGGTGGCCTGGGGCTGGTGGTGATTATTTTGATCGTTCTGCTGCTGATGGGACGCATCTAAAACACATGAGCGTCTGGCATCAACTGTTCAGTTGCTGCCAGACTTTCTCTAATCTTTTAAGACTCACGGGCTGCGGCGTTCGCAGCTCTTGGGCAAAAAAGCTGACCCGCAACTCCTCTAACAACCAGCGAAACTCCTGCATACGCGCATCTGTTGCGCCTTTGCGCTCGGCCACCAGACGCCAGTAGCGCTGTTCCTGGGGTTTGAGTTCCAGCATCCTGGCGGCATCACGCGCCGGGTCGGCGCGCCATTTGTCAAGTCGCGCTGTGATGGCTTTCAGGTAACGCGGAAAGTGCTGCAACTGCCCATAAGGCGTTGTGGTTAAAAACTTCTTGGGTACCAGTCGCTGAAGCTGCTGGGCTGCATCGCTAGCCGCATCAACCGCGTTTTTGGTGTCCTTGATCTTGCGCTGGGCTGCTGTGAACTCCAGCAAAACAGCACCTGCCAAGCGAGCAATTTCAGTGGCAATCAGCGTCAATCGTCCCCTGCCTTCATCCAGCCGTTTTTTAAATTCAGCTTCGTTCGTGGGCAGCGGGTCGAGCAAGAACGTTCTGGCCAGAGCGACCTCCAGAATCTGCGCTCGCAACTCTTCCAGCGTGCCGCCGCCTGAGTTGTCTGGCGCACGGCCCACCAGCATGTAGGCGGTGGCCATTTTTTGAAGGTCGGGCAGGTTCTTTTCCAGGTACTTGATGGCGTCCTTGATTTGCAGCGCAAACAAACGCGCCAGACCCGCCCGGTGTTTGGCCGCAGCCAGTTCAGGCTCGTCAAACACCTCCATCGTCACCGCACCACCACCGTCTGTACCCAGGTCAATCAACGCCGGAAAACCAATCAGGATTTGCGCACCTTTGGCAATTTCCATCAGCTCCGGCAGCTCGCCAAACGTCCAGGCCGTGTAACGCTCAGGGACTTTAGCCACTACTTTTTCAGGAGCTGCTTGCGCCCGTATTTGTTGGGCTTGAGGCCGATTTGATGCCTGAAATGAGCCTGAAACAGGCGTTTTTGAATTGTCCGGAGCTGAAACAGCCAGACTCTTCAGCCCCGCCAGTGCCTGAAACGCCCCACGCGCCTGCACACCCAAATCCCCCTTGAGCCCAGCCAGACTTCGCCCATGACCCAACTGCCGGCCATGCTCGTCCACCACCCTGAAGTTCATGAACAGATGCGGCGGCAACATGTCCAGCTTCAGGTCGCCACGTTTGACATCAACCGCCGTGGCGTCTCGCACCAATTTGAGCACCGCGTCGGTCAATGAGCCTGTTCCAAAGACTTCGGGCTGGTTAAGCTGCTCTGAAAAGCGCACTGCTGTGTCAGGTAACGGCACCAGGCGCGACCTTGGGCGCTGGTGCAGGGTTTTTATCAGCGCCTGTACCTTGTCCTTGAGCATGCCCGGCACCAGCCATTCGCAGCGTTCCTCGTTGACCTGGTTCAGTGCAAACAGCGGCACATCCACCGTCACGCCGTCTTTGGGGTCACCCGGCTCGTGCAGATAACTCGCCGTGCAATCGACACCGCCCAAGCGCAAGATTTTTGGGAAAGCCTGCGTCGTGATACCCGCCGCCTCATGGCGCATCAGCTCTTCTTGGGTGAGAAGTAACAGCTTGGGTTGTTTTTTAACTTCTTCTTTGTACCAGGCTTCGCAGCTGGCACCGCTGCACACATCCGCTGGCAACTGCTGGTCGTAAAAGGCATAAATCAGCTCCTCGTCCACCAGCACGTCCTGCCTGCGTGCCTTGTGCTCCAGGTCTTGAACTTTGGCTATCAGCTTTTCGTTGGCCTTTAAAAACGCCAGAGGCGTGTCCCAGTTGCCAGCCACCAGTGCTTCCCTGATAAACACATCGCGTGCCGCCACCGGGTCGACCCGGCCAAAGTTCACCCGCCTGCCGCTGTAAACCACCAAGCCGTACAAGGTGGCACGCTCCAGCGCGGTGACTTGAGCAGCTTTTTTCTCCCAATGCGGGTCGAGCAACTGCTTTTTGAGCAGATGCCCGGCCACCTGTTCAATCCACTGAGGCTCGATGTTGGCAATGCCCCGGCCGAACAGGCGGGTGGTTTCCACCAGCTCGGCAGCCACAATCCATCGGCCGGGCTTTTTGCTCAAATTAGCGCCTGGGTGGCGGTAAAACTTGATACCGCGCGCGCCCAGGTACCAGTCTTCTTCGTCGTTTTTTTGCCCCAGGTTACCCAGCAAGCCGCACAACATGGACTGGTGCAGTTGCTCGTAACTGGCGGGTTTTTTGTTGAAGACGGTTGGCCCCCACGCTCCGCGCTTCGCGTCGTCGCTGCCCCCCGGGGGGGCGTCGCCCGGCTTGGGGCGGCCCGGCGCCGGG
>JANMIH010000518.1:0-11234 GCA_031375685.1 Polaromonas sp.
TCAAACACCAACTGGAAAATCGCCACCTGGTAGTCCAGGCTCGCTTTGCTTTCAGTCTCTGTCGGTTCGATCAGCATGGCTGATTTCAAGTCGCCCGGAAAGTAAACACAGCCTGCACCTACCAATGTCGGCGGGTGAATGCCGTAGTCAATCAAACGCTTGGCAAACTGCCGGGCCGATGTGTTGAGTTTTTCACCCGACAACAATGTTTCATGTTTACAAAACTGCTTGTAAACCGGCGGCAGCATGTGGCTCAAGCGGTGCTGCAAATAATTGGCATTGAGCACTGCATGCATCGATGCCTGCCGCAAACCCGCCCCGCCCATGGTGCGCAAATAACCGTAAGCACGCAACAGCACACCCACATGGCCATGAAAGCTTTTCATTTTGCCGATCGATAAAGGCCGGTCAGCATCTGGCTTCGCAACACCGTCTTTGCGAATAACCACCGGGCTGGGCAAATACGCTGCAAGAGCCGCCTTGACAGCCACCGGGCCAGCGCCCGGCCCACCGCCACCGTGCGGTGTTGAAAATGTTTTATGCACGTTGACATGCACCACATCAAAGCCCATGTCGCCCGGCCGCACAATACCCATCAGTGCGTTCAAATTGGCACCGTCGTAGTACAGCAGTGAGCCATTGGCATGCACCGCGTCAGCAATCTCAACAATCTGGTCTTCAAACAAACCCAGGGTAGACGGGTTGGTCAGCATGAAGGCGGCTACATCGGGGGTCAGCATATTTTTGAGCGCCACCAGGTCAACCCGTCCTTTGAGGTCTGACGGAACAATACGGCATTCAAAACCCGCCATGGCAGCAGAAGCCGGGTTGGTGCCGTGCGCAGAGTCAGGCACCAAAACTACCGGGCGGCGATTCTTCAAACGCTCAAAGTGTGTGCGTATCACCAGCAGCCCGGCCAGCTCGCCATGTGCACCTGCAGCTGGGGCCAGACAACAGACATCCATGCCAGTGATTTCGCACACCATGGCTTGCAGGCGTTCGTACATTTCCCATAAGCCCCCAAGCGTATCTGGCTCTTGCAGAGGGTGCGCGTTTTCAAAGCCGGGCAAGCGCGCCAGCACGTCATTGCGCTTGGGGTTGTACTTCATGGTGCATGAACCCAGCGGGTACGGCCCGTTGTCAACACCGTGGGATTCATGACTCAGGCGCGTAAAGTGGCGCACCACATCGACTTCACTGACTTCAGGCAAACCGATAGCGTGCCTGCTCCGCGCAAAAGCGGGTCGGATTGCATTCAGCTGCATGTGTGAAGACGCAAAAACGTCGCTTGCTGCACCGGGACGATGCAGGTCAGTAATCATTTGGGAAGGCGAGGTAGCAGCCATGTCAAACGCCCTTCAAACAGGCCAGGGCATGCTTTGAGTAGCCTTGTATGTCGGCCATACTTTTAGTCTCGGTCACAGCTACGAGCAAACCACGTCGATGCCCTGCCAGTGATTCTGCCAAGGGCACACCTGCAAAAATACCGACACGCTTCATGCGCACGCAAAATTCAGTTACTGGTATCGGCAATTCAATTGCAAATTCATTGAAATGAACACCTGTGCGCAGCAGCTTGATGCCGGGCAACGCCAGCATCAAATCGCGCAGCGCCAACGCACTGCCGGCATTTACCTTGGCGATTTGCATGAAGTTTCTTTCACCCAGGCAGGCCAAATACACAGCCACGCGAATGGCGTTGAGTGCCTGGTTGGAGCAAATATGGCTGGTGGCCTTGTCGCGCGCGACATGCTGCTCGCGGTCTTCCTTGACCAGCGCGTAACCGAGCTTGCCATTGAGATCATGTACACGCCCCACCAGCCTGCCAGGCAGGTAGCGCTCCAACGATTTGGCGCAGGCAATGATGCCGATGTAAGGCCCACCCGCAGACAGCGGCAGGCCCAAAGGCTGGCCTTCACACACCACAATGTCGGCACCCAGTTGGCCAGGCGATTCCAGCCAGCCGCATAACAAGGGGTTAACGCAAACGGTCAGCAACACGCTTTTTTGCTTGCAGATTTTTGACAAGGCCGCCACGTCTTCAATCACACCGAATGCATTGGGGGTTTGCAACACAACGCCAGCAACATCATTGCCATCAAGCTTGGCTGTCATGGCAACCACATCTGCCAGCCCGGTCACCGGGTCTTGAAAAACATAATCCAGCGTCACGCCGCGGGGAATCAGATAGGTGTTGAGAACTTCCTGGTATTCAGGCCAGACCGCTTGCGCCACCACCACGCGGCGCCTGCCTGTGGCCGAGCACATCATCCAGCAGGCTTCTGCCAGCGCGGTAGCACCGTCGTACACCGAGCAATTAACGCATTCACGCCCCAACAACTTGCCAACAAGGGTTTGAAATTCAAACAAGGCCTGCAACAGGCCCTGGCTCATTTCGGGTTGATAGGGTGTGTAGGCGGTTAAAAATTCACCACGTGACACGATGGCGTCGACCACCGCAGGAATGTAGTGCTCATAAGCGCCGCCACCCAAAAAGCTGGCATGCGACTGGGTACTGGCATTCATGTCGGCCATGGCGCGCACATCGCGCATCAGTTGCCATTCACTGAGCGCTGGCGGTAGGTTGAGTTCGCGGTGAAGTCGTACCTGCGCGGGAATGTCCTCAAACAGTTGCTCAACCGAGTGCAAACCCATCACTTGCAGCATATCCTGCACATCAGACGCCGTGTGGACGTTGTAACCCACTGGCGCATCAGCAACTACAGGTGCCAAGGGGGAGAAATCTTGTCGTTGATTCACGTAGTTTTCAGCTTTTTTAGCATCATTTACAGGGGCAATATAGCTTTTAAATTATAAAGCTTGGGGATGCGACAGACCATCAAACAGCCGTGACAAAAGTCCTTAATTTGCGGACTTACCGCTCAGTTGGCAAACCGTCCACCACATGATTTTGATATCGCGCCACCAGGACACTTGCCGTGCATAGTCCAGATCCAGCGACAAGCGCTGCTCAAACGTCATGTCAGACCGCCCGCTGACCTGTGCCAGCCCCGTGATGCCTGGCCGCACACGACAGCGACGCTCCCAATCCTCTGCAGCGTACAGAGATTTTTGCACGGGCACATCCGGCCTGGGGCCAACCAGACTCATGTCGCCAAGCAACACATTGATAATTTGCGGCAGCTCGTCAATGCTGGTGCGCCTGATGTAATGCCCGACTCGCGTGATACGGGGATCGTTGGTATCGGTGAAATAAGGGCCTGTTGACGCCGCGTTTTTAAGCATGCTTCTGAACTTGAACATGCCAAACTCATGCCCACCCAGCCCAACCCGTGTTTGACGAAAAAACACCGGCAAGCCGCTGTCGAGCATCACCGCAAGCGCTGCCAGCAACAACAACGGCGCAAGCAACACGAGTGCGGTCACACTCAAAACGATATCTGTGAGGCGCTTCATGCTGTTGCCCTGGCTGCTTCGGCCAGCCCGGCAATCAGCGCATGCGTGCGCAGCCTGTCTTTTTCGACCTGAGCGAAGCCTCTCTGGCGCAGCTCAAGCTCCGCCACACGCAGACTGGCCACGGCTTGCTCAAAAGGCATTTCGCCAGCGTAGGTATCAGCACGGTTAAAAGTACGCGACAAAATAACTGCGCCAGAACCCAGCCGAACATGCTCAGCCAGCACATCCCGCCCCGGCAAAGCCCCTTCGTCCATGCGCGCGATACCGCCAAAACCAAGCCGCAAGCCACGCAGCTTGGCGGCTGAGGCGACCTGCTCAACATGCCCCATCAGCAAGGGTTCAAACATAAAGCTGCAACCCAGGGAAAGATGAAGATCATTGAGCCCGACAAATATTTCGTTCATTCCAGGCGTATCTATCCAGCTCTCAAGGGTCTGCAAGGCGCCAGCGGTCTCTAACAGCGGAACAATAGGCACACGACCTGCAACGATCCCAGCAAAGGCGCGCAACTCTTCGGCGCAGCTGAACATGGGCAGCATCAGCATGTCAGCGCCTTGACCAATGGCCGCATCAACTTCGGCTTGACTGGCAGCGGGGTTGTCTGTCTGAAAAGGGTTGACTCTCACCATCAATCGTGACTGCCTGAGCACTGCCTTGATACGCCCCACATCGTCCAGATGATGGGTGCTGATAAAAGTGTCATGCCCCTTCTGCCGCGTGGCCTTGCCATTACGCTCCAGGTCAACGAACAAGCGCATGCCAGGCATCCGGTCACACCTGACCGCCAGCTGGGGCAGGTTGGTGATGGTCAGCAGATCAATCATGGCGGGAAATGATACTTGTAAAAAAAGACATGGATTTAGGGTGAAGCCGCAGCAGATGGTCGATTGAATTTTTCACGCAACAGCCTCCGCAAAACAGGGCTGGCAGCAACTGCGCTGCCCATCACCAGCGCAGCGAACACAGCGCAAAGAATCAGCGTCAAGCCTAGGCTCAAGCCCTTGAACACAGGCTTAAAAGAAACAAGTCCCAAACATACCAGCAAGGGCACGATGCCAACAACAACAGGCAGCGTACCCTTGATGCTGCGGCGCTCCAGAAAAATCAAAACCCCGGCCATACTGACAAAAACAGCGTTCAGCAGCCACATCAAATGCTGTCCGCTCAAGCGCCATTGCCAGCCCACCGACAGCAAAAGCACCAGGCCTGCGGCAAGCACCCACACCGCCATTCGCATCCGCTGGTGGGTTGCCATCACTGTCAGTAGCACCGCCAGCAGCGCCTGCGGTAACAGCGACCAAACGCCAATCGCGCTCCACTGCGCGATAACGTCAAGTCCGCTGCTGCTCATACGGCCCCAGCCAAACAACAAACTGGCGATAGGCAAAGAGAAGGTTGCCACCACTGCAATGGCGGCGCAGGCCAGGGCCCAGGCAAGCAAAAACGCCAGACCAACGGCCTGTAGGCGTGCAGGCGAATCAGGCTCAGTTCGGGTGATGGCCGGGAACGCCAGACTGGCAACCAACTGCACCGCCAGCACCAGCGGCAATTCAATCAACTTCCAGGCGTAGTTAAAACTGGCCAATGCGCCCTCGCCTGCATCAGACGCCAAACTGCGTGCCACAAGCGGAAACACCAATAACAAACCAGACGACAACGCCGCCCACAGCCAAACGCTGGCTGGCGGTAAGTCAATGCCGTTAACACCAGCCACTGCCCGATCGCTGTGCGGCAAACGCCAAGCCAGCCAGGCAAGTCGCCCCAACATGGCTATCACCAGGCAGATACCCAGAAAACTGAGTGCAGGCATCGAAAGAGCAGCGCTGTGCGCCACCACCAATAACCCAACAACCAGCGCCAGATTGACAATCAGACTGCCGGCATACATGCCGACAAAATCGCGTTCATGTTGCAGCCGCGTCACCCACAGCGCGGCCAGCATGGCCAGGGGCAGCACCAGAGCACTCCAGCCCAGCGCATTGGCACTGGCAATTTTCAATTCGCCAGCCAGGCCAGGTGCCAGCGCCTCCACTGCACTGGTTCTAAACAACCAAATCAGCGCGCCCAGCACCAGCCCCCCACCGACCAGCGCCTGGGCGATTTGTTTTTGCCCGGCAGCTTGTTTCTCGGCGCTTTGCTGCGCCCAAACTGGCAGCAGCACATAGGCCAAAGCCCCACTGACCAAAATGCCCACCAGCAAGTCCGGCAGTGTGAACATCACAATCACCGCATCGCCCATGCCTGTACTGCCAAATGCAGCCGCCTGCGCAGATTCGCGCAGTAAGCCCAACACACGGCTTAGCAGCAACAAACCCAGTGAAAAAACGCCAGCGCGCACATACATGGTTCAGATTATCGAGGCTGAAACAAGCGCCACGGGTGGCGACTGAGCGAGGCAACCCGGTAAAAACTTAAAATCAGAGGTTTATTGCACAACCGACTGCCTCATGACTTCTGAAACAACAAGCGCTCCAGCCCCACAAGATGACAACCAGTTGATGCTGGAACGGCAGGGCAAGCTGGCCGCCCTGCGTGCTCTGGGGGTCGTCTTCCCTAACGACATCAAGCCACAGCATCGCGCTGAATCGCTGTTTGCCCAGTACGACAGCAAGACCAAGGAAGAGCTGGAGCCCTTGGCCGTGACCGTCAGCGTCGCAGGCCGCATGATGCTCAAGCGCGTGATGGGCAAAGCCAGCTTTGCCACCTTGCAAGATGCATCGTTTGGCCCGTCGGGTGGCCGGATTCAGGTGTACATCAACAACGAAGGCGTGGGCGAAGACATTCATAACGCCTTTAAACACTGGGACCTGGGCGATATCGTTTGGGCCACCGGTACGCTGTTCAAAACCAAAACCGGCGAGCTGTCGATTCATGCCACCGCCATCCGCCTGGTCACCAAAAGCCTGCGCCCCCTGCCCGACAAGTTTCACGGCATGGCCGACCAGGAGGTCAAGTACCGCCAGCGCTATGTGGACTTGATCACCGACGAGTCAGCCCGTAAACGGTTCATGTCGCGCAGCAAGGCCGTCAGTGGTATTCGCGAATTCATGGTGGCGAACGACTTTCTGGAAGTTGAAACGCCCATGCTGCACCCGATACCGGGCGGCGCCAACGCCAAACCTTTCAAGACGCACCACAACGCGCTGGACCAGGAAATGTTCTTGCGCATTGCGCCCGAGCTGTACCTGAAGCGGCTGATTGTGGGCGGCTTTGAGCGGGTGTTTGAAATCAACCGCAGCTACCGCAACGAAGGTATCAGCGTTCGCCATAACCCCGAGTTCACCATGATGGAGTTCTACGCCGCGTGGTGGAACTACCAAGACTTGATGACCTTTACCGAGGCGCTGATTCGGGACGTGGCGCAAAAAATTTGCGGTTCACTGAGCTTGAGTTATGCCGACAAGCCCGTTGATTTAAGCCAGCCGTTTGAGCGCCTGACGATTCGTGAAGCGATTTTGAAGCACACCGATGCAGCGCTGTGCGTAGCTGCTGGCGTTGACGATGCACTGTGGCTGACCGACAAGCTGAAAAAGCTTGGCTTTAACGAACAAAAGGACCGCCTGAGCACCCGGTCCCTGGCCAGCCTGCAAGTCATGTTTTTTGAAGAAACGGTCGAAGAAAAGCTCTGGCAGCCGACCTTCATCATGGAGCACCCGACTGAAATATCGCCGCTGGCGCGCGCCAACGACGCACGCCCCGAAGTAACCGAACGCTTTGAGCTGTACATCACCGGCCGCGAGTTTGGCAACGGCTTCAGCGAGCTGAACGACGCGCAAGAGCAGGCTGCCCGCTTCAATGCCCAGGTGGCCGCCAAAGACAGCGGCGACGACGAGGCCATGTTTTATGACCACGACTTTGTTCGCGCCCTCGAATACGGTATGCCCCCCACCGGCGGCTGCGGCGTAGGCATTGACCGGCTGATGATGCTGCTGACGGACAGCCCAAGTATTCGCGACGTCATACTGTTCCCGGCCCTGCGCAGAGAGGTCTAAACCAGATTCGAGCGTCAAAACCCTGAAAAAAGGTTTTTTTAAGCCTTTTTCAGGTATGTTTTTGGCCTCCAGACCAATAGATACGAGCGCAAGCAGCTCCTATATTTATAGCAAGCAGTTTCAGTGAAATACCTCAGCGCCTACCCCGAAAGCCTGCAATCGCAAGTCCAGCAGCTGCAAAGCCAGGACAAGCTGGGCGACATGCTGCTCAAAAAATACCCACGTGCCCACAGCGTGCGCACCGACAAGGCGCTTTACGACTACGTGATGGCGCTTAAAAACGAGTTTTTGCGCAGCTCCGAGCCACTGTCAAAAGTCGCGTTTGACAACCGCCTGCAAGTCATCGCCCACGCCTTGGGCACCCACACCCAGATCAGCCGCGTGCAGGGCAACAAACTAAAAGCCAAACGCGAAATCCGCGTGTCGTCCTTGTTCAAAGAAGTGCCCTACGAGTTTTTGCGCATGATCACCGTGCACGAGCTGGCCCACATCTAGGAAAAAGAGCACGACAAAGACTTCTACAAGCTCTGCACCTACATGGAGCCCCAGTACCACCAGTACGAGTTTGATTTGCGCGTGTACCTGACGCACATGGAAGCGAGCGGCAAGCTGGCTTGGCCTGTGGGTTAGCGGACACTTAAAACCGAATATTTGCCTGACGTCGGTGATGATCTGAGGGGGCCCGACAGTTTGCATCCGACTCATATTTAAATCGTGCTGGATTTTTCATACAGCGCAAACTTGGTTGCTACAGGGCTAAAAAACGGGTGAAAATGACCGTTTCAGGCCGTTTCAGGCCGTTTTGAAGCCCAAACCCACATAGCGATGCCGCCAAGGATCATGGGTATGCAAAGCCACTGACCCATGCTCATGCCGAGCTGCAAAATACCCAGATGTGCATCTGGTTCGCGAAAGAATTCAGCGATAAACCTGAAGACGCCGTAGCCAAACAGGAACGCACCAGACACCTGACCCATTTTTCTGGGTTTTCGTGCGTAGAGCCACAACAGGATGAAAAGCAGCAGACCCTCTAGCAGGAACTGGTAAATCTGCGACGGGTGGCGCGGCAACGGGCCGCTATCTCTGAACAACATGCCCCACGGCAATGACGGTTCAGCCACCCTGCCCCACAGCTCGCCATTGATGAAGTTACCCGCCCGGCCCGCCGCCAGCCCGGTCGGCACACAGGGCGCAATAAAGTCCATCACCTGCAGCCAGGGCCGATGGCGCGTGCGGGCAAACCACCACTGAGACACCAGCACGCCTATCAGGCCGCCATGAAAGCTCATGCCGCCCTGCCACACATAAAAAATCTCCAGTGGGTGGCTGGCGTAATAAGCAGGCTTGTAAAACAGGCAGTAACCAACACGCCCGCCAATCACCACACCCATCACACCTAAAAACAAAATGTCTTCAATGTCCCGCTTGCTCCAGGCACCGGCCCCGGTAATGGTTGCGTAGGGTTGGTGCTTCAGGCGCAGCACGGCCAAGAAAAAGAACAATCCAAAGGCGGCCAGATACGTGAGGCCGTACCAGTGAATGGCCAGCGGCCCAAGTTGCAGGGCGACGGGGTGGATTTCAGGGTGAATAAGCATGACAGTATTTTGCACGCTTGTGATTTCAGAGCCAATACAATCAAATTTAAACAAACTCATGAGACACCCATGGATATCAAAACCATTACCCTGAACCCGCGCAGCAAAAACATCACCGAGGGTAAATCCCGCGCTCCGAATCGCTCGATGTACTACGCCATGGGTTACGAGACAGCTGACTTCAAAAAACCCATGATTGGCGTGGCCAACGGGCACAGCACCATCACGCCGTGTAACAGCGGTTTGCAAAAGCTGGCCGACGCCGCCATTGCAGCGATTGAAGCGGCAGGCGGCAATGCGCAGGTGTTTGGCACACCGACGATTTCAGACGGCATGGCCATGGGCACGGAGGGCATGAAGTATTCGCTGGTGAGCCGTGAAGTCATCAGCGACTGCATTGAAACCTGCGTGCAAGGCCAGTGGATGGACGGCGTGCTGGTAGTGGGCGGTTGCGACAAAAACATGCCTGGTGGCCTGATGGGCATGCTGCGAGCCAATGTGCCGGCCATCTATGTCTACGGCGGCACGATTTTGCCGGGTCATTACAAAGGCAAAGACCTGAACATTGTTAGCGTGTTTGAAGCGGTGGGCGAAAACTCGGCTGGCCGCATGAGTGACGAAGACCTGGAGCAGATTGAACGCCGCGCCGTGCCGGGCACGGGCAGTTGCGGCGGCATGTACACGGCCAACACCATGTCGAGCGCTTTTGAAGCGCTTGGCATCTCGCTGCCTTATTCCAGCACCATGGCCAACCCACACGACGAGAAAATGAACTCGGCGGCCGAATCAGCCCGCGTGCTGATTGAAGCGGTGAAGAAAGACATCAAGCCACGCGACATTGTGACGAAAAAGGCGATTGAAAACGCTGTGGCAGTCATCATGGCCACGGGCGGCTCAACCAACGCTGTGCTGCACTTTTTGGCGATTGCCCACACGGCCGGTGTGGACTGGACAATTGATGACTTTGAGCGTGTTCGTGTCAAAACCCCGGTGCTGTGCGACCTGAAACCTTCAGGCAAATACCTTGCAGTTGACCTGCACAAGGCGGGCGGCATTCCGCAAGTCATGAAAACGCTGCTTGCCGCCGGCCTGCTGCACGGCGACTGCCTGACGATTAGCGGTCAAACCATGGCCGAAGTGCTCAAAGATATCCCTGAGGTGCCACGCGCTGACCAGGACGTGATTCGCCCGATTGACAGGCCGATGTACAAGCAGGGGCATCTCGCCATCTTGAAAGGCAACCTGTCGCCCGAAGGTGCCGTGGCCAAAATCACCGGCCTGAAAAACCCGGTCATGACCGGCCCGGCACGCGTGTTTGACGACGAGCAGTCGGGTCTGGCTGCCATCCTGGCGGGCAAAATCAAAGCCGGTGACGTGATGGTGCTGCGCTACCTGGGCCCCAAAGGCGGCCCTGGCATGCCCGAAATGCTGGCCCCTACCGGTGCACTGATTGGCGCTGGTTTGGGCGAAAGCGTGGGCTTGATTACCGATGGCCGTTTTTCAGGCGGTACCTGGGGCATGGTCGTGGGGCACGTTGCGCCCGAAGCCGCAGCGGGTGGCAACATAGCGTTTATTCAGGAAGGTGACTCAGTCACCATCGATGCCAAGCAACTTTTGCTGCAACTGAACATCAGCGATGAAGAACTGGCCAAACGCAAAGTTGGCTGGCTGGCGCCCAAACCGCGATACATGCGTGGTGTGCAGGCCAAGTTCGCATTCAATGCGTCAAGTGCCAGCAAAGGCGCTGTTCTTGACGATTATTGATGCTATTTTTTATTTTTTCTAGGCAGCATGCCCATCTGTTCACGCTGCTTGTCAAGCCGGTCTTGTTTGCGCTTGTCCATTAAATCCATTTCAACCCGTTTGGTGTAGCCTGAGCTGTCAGCCCAGGCCCACCAGGCCACGGCCATACCGAAAGGTGACAGGACAACCCACCACGACCAGGCGGCGACGGGGCCAAATTCAAGGTATTTCATCGCCAGTGCGGCAATGCCGAGAAGTAAAAAATACATGACTAACTCCTGTTTCAACGGGCTTGCAGCAAAACTGCGGTGTGATGCGGTTGTAAAGGCAAAATAGCCCGTCAACCCATGTCATTACAATGACGTTAAATCACTGTAACCCAACCTGTTACGTACTCTTGAGGACAATTTCATGAACCGCATTTTTGTCGCAATCGCTGCCCTGGTCACTGGCTTTTCTGTCTCAACCCCTGCACTGGCTGATCTGG
>JANMIH010000559.1:0-4402 GCA_031375685.1 Polaromonas sp.
CGTGGCCACACCGCCTATGCGCAGCACCTGCCTTGCCAGGCGTTTGCCATCTCGCAGCAACGCGGTCAGCTCATTACCTGTCTCAAAAATCGTATCAGCATAGGTCAGTGCCACACGCCCAGCTTCAGTCAGTTGCAGTACGCGGCCTTCACGCGTGAACAGTGCCTGACCCAGCTGGTCTTCAAGCTGCTTGATTTGGGTCGACAGTGCCGATTGCGACACATGCAACTGCAGCGCGGCGCGTGTGAGGTTGCCCTCTTTGGCGACAGCCCAAAAGTAGTGCAGATGGTGATAGTTCAAACGCGACATGGTGATGTATTGATATTATAAATAGAACGTATTTAACTTTTATATGTATTTTACAGAATTAACTTAAACAGGCAAAGTTGCGTTGTCGTACAAAAAGGAGCTTGTCTTGCTGGTTTCACCTGACTATTTACAGCCGCTGCGCTTTGGCTTGCTGCTGGCAGTACCAGTGCTTTATGCACTGGCTGCCTTTTCAGCCAACTGGCGTGTGGCGCGGGCTTGCACGGCGATGGCCTTGGGCTTGGCGGCTGCGTCTTTGGCCATTTTGGCTCTTGCCGGACCCTTGATCATCCACAGCCTGCGCGCTGATACGCTGGGTTGCATCGTGCTGCTGTTGGTGACATTTATTGGTTGGGTCATCACACGCTATTCACAAACCTACATGGGTGGTGATGCCGGCCAGGCGCGTTATGTGCGCTGGCTGATGGCGACGCTGGCCGCCGTGGCTGTGGTGATCGTGACCAACAATCTGGCGGTGCTGGCTGTTTCCTGGCTGGCCACCAGTCTGGCGCTGCACCAGTTGCTGACTTTTTACAGTCACCGCCCGGCGGCCATGATCGCGGCACACAAAAAGTTTTTGGCCAGCAGGCTGGGCGATGTCTGTTTGTTTGCGGGCATTGCCTTGATCGTCATGACTTTGGGTAGCCTGCAGATTGACCAGGTCATCGCCAAGGCGCAGGCACTGACAGCGTATCCGCTGGCGCTTCAAGCGGGGGTGTTATTCATTGTCATGAGCGCCATGCTCAAATGCGCACAACTGCCTGTACACGGCTGGCTGATTCAGGTGATGGAAGCGCCCACGCCCGTGTCCGCCTTGCTGCACGCCGGTATTGTGAATTTGGGCGGTTTTTTGCTGATTCGCCTGAGTCCGCTGGTGGCTGATGTGGCTGGCGCGCAAACGCTGTTGGTGGTGGTGGGCAGTGTGACAGCTGCCGTGGCTGCGCTGGTGATGATCACCCGCATCAGTGTCAAGGTCATGCTGGCCTGGTCTACCTGCGCGCAAATGGGTTTTATGTTGATGCAGTGCGGCCTGGGTGCATACGAGCTGGCGCTGCTGCACTTGGTGGCGCATTCGCTTTACAAGGCACATGCGTTTTTGGCAGCGGGCGGGGCTGTTGAGCAGGCGCGGCTGAAAGCCATGACGCCGGCGTCAGAGCCAATCACGATCAGCATGATGGCCATGGGTACTGCCAGCGGGCTGGTCATGGTGGCAGCAGCGGGCATGCTGTGGGGCGTGGCCATTGACGTGTTCACGTCGCTTTGGGTGCTGAGTGTCATCATTTCAATGGCCATTGCACCGCTTCTCACAGCGCAAGCTTTGAAGCTTGGCGGGCTGTGGCCGCTGGGCATGATGCTGGGCGCGTTTGGTGTGGCGTTTGCCTACTTTGGTTTGCATCACTTGTTTGGCTGGCTGGTCGATGTGCCTGAAAGCATTGCCAACAGCTTTGATCTTGCCTGGGTGATGCTGTGTTTCACACTGTTGTTTGCCATGCAGTGCCTGATACGCGCGCGTCCCCACGGCGCTGTCGCCAGCCGTTTGTACCCCTGGTTTTACGCCGGGCTGTATCTGGACGAATGGTTCACTCGCATGACTTTTCGCATCTGGCCTGCCAAGCTTTCTGGCACATCAACCAACCATCAAAAGGAATTTTGACCATGACCGCCGTCATTGAAACACCAGCGTTACAAACGCTTGATTTTGCAAGCCTTGAAGCCAGCGTCACACAAGCCTGCCAGCGCATAGCGCCCACCTGGCCGCTCGACCAGTTCATTGCTGTCAACCCGTACTGGGGTTTTGTAGAGCAACCCATTGCAGAGGTAGCCAGACAGCTGAGCCAGTTGTCTGGAACTCCAATGGTCATGCCGCGTTCTTTTTACAAAGCTGAATGGCAAGCTGGCCGTTTGACGCAGGCAGATTTGCAGGCTGCCATTGACGCAACCACCTCTGATTGCAAAGTCAATGAACTGATCGATAGCCTGGATGCTGACAGACAGGTCGCAGCAAAGCAGCCGCTGGTCACCACGCTGGCTGATAGCCAGCGTGACCTGAGTCACGCCATGGCTTGGGTTGACTTTGTCACGCATCAGATCAGCCAGCACTGCGCGGCGTACTTTGACGTGAGCCAAGCCGCCTGGAACCCCGAGCGGGTCGGCTTGTACGCCAGTTGGGCCAAACAATTGGCCAATGACCACAGCACCGCGCTGCTGATGGGCTACACGGGTTTTAGCCAAAAGGCAGCCAGTTTGCCGCAAGACCCGCGTGCGCTGATTGCAGCGGCTACGCAGGCGCTGGGCTTGAAACCAGAGCAATGCACCGATTACTACACCGCCCTGCTTATGAGCATCAACGGCTGGGCGTCGTGGTGTGCGTACGAGCGCTGGCAAGCGCGGCTGGGCACGGTGCCAGGCAAAAAGGACGATGACGACATCATCGAGCTGTTGGCGATTCGGCTGGGTTGGGAGTGGCTGCTGCTACAAGACCCGAACAACACACAAATTACTATGAAATGGAGAGCTGCTTGCGCAAGTAAAAATTGGTCTACAGCATCATTTGACACCACAAACAAGCATGACTGGCTGCTTCAGGATGCGCTGGAGTTGGCTTACCAGTTGCCTTTATGTCAAGGTCTGACAAACGCACCTGCAGCACCGGTGCAACCGACGGTTCAGGCGATCTTTTGCATTGATGTTCGCTCTGAAGTCTTTCGCCGTGCGCTGGAGGCCAGCAGTGCCGGCATACAAACGCGCGGTTTTGCAGGTTTTTTTGGTTTGTTCATTTCCTACTCACCGATCGGCACGGCCATGACGCGGCCACAATTGCCAGGCCTGCTGGCATCCAGCCGCTGTGTGACTGATGAATTCGACTCACCCTCGCTGGGTGAAGTGATTGCCAAAAAACGCAAGCAGGGTTTGCAGTGGCGCAGCACGCTGCAAACCTTTCGCAGCACCGCCAGCAGCGGCTTTAGTTTTGTTGAAACCTGCGGCATGTTGTACGCCGGCAAGCTGCTTAAAAAAACACTGCCCAGCTACGCGAGCCCGCACACGGTAGAGCAAACCGGTTTGACGGACAACGACGTGCTGGCCACCCGGCCACGCTTGCAAAACCTGCCTGGCACCTCGCCTGAGGCAGAGCTGCAATCTCGCTGCGACATGGCTGCAGGCATTCTGGGAGCCATCGGCTTGACAAAAGACTTTGCCCGTATCGTGCTGCTGGCAGGCCACGGCAGTCAGACAGCCAACAACCCACATGCAGCGGGGCTGGACTGCGGCGCATGCGGTGGACAAACAGGTGAGGTCAATGCGCGGGCGCTGGCGGCATTGCTTAATGATGCGGTAGTGCGCGCTGCGTTGATGGCTAAAAGCATCACCATCCCAGAGACCACCTGGTTTGTAGGCGGCATGCACAACACCACCACCGACTCTATGGCGCTTTATGACACTGACCTGTTGCCTGCCAGCCATGCCAATGACCTGATGGCTTTGAATGCCGCACTGGCACAGGCAGGCCAGCGCGCGCGGGCAGAGCGCGCCCCCGCTTTGGGCCTGGCGCATCTGGCCAAAGATGACGCGCAGCTCGCGCTAAGTATCAAGTCCCGTGCCAACGACTGGGCGCAGGTGCGGCCTGAATGGAGCTTGGCCAACAACGCGGCATTTATCGTCGCACCGCGCCAGCGCAGCCAGCACCTGAACCTGGCAGGACGCGCCTTTTTGCACGATTACGACCACACCCAAGACCCCGAGCTGGGCGTGTTGACACTCATCATGACGGCGCCGATGGTGGTGACCAACTGGATCAACATGCAGTACTACGCCAGCGTGGTTGACAACGTCAAATACGGCAGTGGTAACAAGGTGCTGCACAACGTGGTGGGCGGCAGGCTTGGCGTGTTTGAAGGCAATGGCGGGGATTTGCGTATTGGTTTGCCCATGCAGTCCCTGCATGATGGCAGCCAGTGGCAGCACACGCCGCTGCGCCTGAGTGTGTTCATTGAGGCGCCACAGGCTACGATTGACAGCATCATTGCCAAACATGCCGTCGTTAAAAATCTGGTGGAAAACCAGTGGCTGCACCTGTTTCAAATGCAGGCAGACGCGG
>JANMIH010000566.1:0-2408 GCA_031375685.1 Polaromonas sp.
CATCTCGGCTGTCGAGCCTTCAAAAGTCTTGAATTCCTCGCCCCATTCCTTGAACCGGCCCGAAAGGTTTTCACGCACCACCGCTTTGAACAGCTCTTCCTTGCTCTGAAAGTACAAAAAAAGTGTGCCTTTGGAAACACCTGCGCGGGCAGCGACTTCTTCAGCACGGGTGGCGGCAAAGCCTTTTTCAACAAACAGGTCCAGCGCCGCATCGAGCAATTCACCCGGACGCGCTTCTTTGCGGCGTTCCCGTTTGACGGTGAGCGCAGCGTTGATAGGGCAGAAGAGTTTGGATAAAGGCATAGTTACTGACTGACTGGTTAGTAATATAACGCCATTGGTCAGCAGCGTCAACCGGAAAGCCTGTCTTCAATTAGCGCCATCTGGCAGCGGCCAGCCCCAGCAGTTCATGAATAAGCCGGGTTGAGCCCGACAGTCCGTCGGTGGTGGGCAGCCATTGCAACAGGTCTGACTTTGTCGGCAGGACATAACCTGTGGGGGCAGGCGTGATGGCCAGACCGGTACGTTCAAACTCGGCAACAGCCCGCGGCATGTGCAACGCATCCGTCACCAGTGCGATGCGTTTGATGCCATCACGCAGCAGAATCGGCGCAACCATTCGCGCATTTTCAGCCGTGTCGCGAGACTGGTTTTCAACCCAGCGCAGGGTAAAACCATAGTCCTCCAGCGCCACGCGTGCAGCTACTTCGGCTTCAGAGCTTTTGACATTGGCACCAGCCGCCCAGCCGCTGCCGCCACTAAATGCCACAGGCAAGTCAGACTGTTTAGCCAGCCATATGCCGTAGCGCAGCCGCGCTGCAGACGATGGGCCGGGCTGGGCTGTGCCGTACTCAGGCGCTTGTGGGTAGGTGCCGCCACCCAACACCACAATGGCTTGTACCTGGCTGACCTTGAGCTGCGCAGCCGTTATTGGCAGGTACTGCGGCAAAACGTTTTGCGCCAGCCACACGGTAGTGCCTTGGCAGCTCAGCAGCCAGAGCGCTGCAAAAGCCACAATCCCCAGCAGCCAGCCAATGCGCTTGCGCCTGGCAACCAGCACCAGCCCCAGCCCCAGCAAACCCAACAAAGGCAAAAAGGCCAGCGGCATGACCAGGCTGGTCAATACAGGTTTAAGGCTACCCAGTTCCATGCTTGCGTGTTTTATTAACTATCATTTTTATAGCAGCTTGCGCCCGTAATCATTGGGCTTGAGGCCTAAATGATACCTGAAAAGGCCTCAAAACAGCCCCAAAATCAATAAAACGCCTGCAAACCGGTCTGCGCGCGGCCCAAAATCAGCGCGTGCACGTCGTGCGTGCCCTCATAGGTGTTGACGGTTTCCAGATTGATCATGTGGCGAATCACGTGGTATTCGTCATGAATGCCGTTGCCGCCGTGCATGTCGCGCGCCATGCGGGCCACGTCCAGTGCCTTGCCGCAGCTGTTGCGCTTGATCAGACTGATCATTTCCGGCACATCCTTGCCTTCGTCCATCAGGCGGCCCACGCGCAGGCAGCCTTGCAGGCCCAGCGCGATTTCGGTTTGCATGTCGGCCAGTTTCTTTTGAATCAATTGGTTTTGCGCCAATGGCCGGCCAAACTGCACCCTGTCCATCGTGTACTGGCGGGCGCGGTGCCAGCAGTCTTCAGCCGCACCCAGTGCGCCCCAGGCAATGCCGTAGCGTGCCTTGTTCAGGCAGCCAAATGGGCCTTTGAGGCCGCTCACATTGGGCAGCATGTTGCCTTCAGGCACAAACACGTTGTCCATCACGATCTCGCCCGTAATCGACGCGCGCAGGCTCATCTTGCCTTCAATTTTTGGCGCGGTCAGGCCTTTCATGCCCTTTTCCAAGATAAAGCCGCGAATCGACTCTTGCCCACCTGTGTTACCGTCCGGGTCGGTCAGCTTGGCCCAGACCACGAACACATCGGCAATCGGTGAATTGGTGATCCACATCTTGGCGCCGTTCATGATGAAGCCGCCGTCGGTTGGCTTGGCGCGGCTGAGCATGCTGGCCGGGTCAGAGCCGTGGTTGGGTTCGGTCAGGCCAAAGCAGCCGACCCATTCGCCTGTGGCCAGTTTGGGCAGGTATTTTTCTTTTTGCGCTTCGCTGCCGTAGGCGTTGATGGGGTGCATGACAAGGGACGACTGCACACTGATGGCGCTGCGGTAGCCGCTGTCAACCCGCTCGACTTCACGCGCAATCAGGCCGTAAGCCACGTAACTCAAACCGGCGCAGCCGTAGCCTTCAATGCTGGAGCCCAAAAAACCCATGGCGCCAGCTTCGTTCATGATCTCGCGGTCAAACTTCTCGTGGCGTGCGGCCATCAGCACGCGGGTCTGCAGCTTGTCCTGGCAAAACTGGTGGGCAGCGTCTTGTATGGCGCGCTCGTCGTCGCTGAGCTGGT
>JANMIH010000571.1:0-3879 GCA_031375685.1 Polaromonas sp.
TCAGATAAATCACATTGCCGTGGCTGTCGCCCAGCAGCTGAATTTCAATGTGACGCGGCTCTTCCACAAACTTTTCAATGAACACGCGGTCATCCCCAAAGCTGTCGAGATTGCCAAGGGCATTGGTTACCCGGTGATGATCAAGGCCAGTGCGGGCGGCGGTGGCAAGGGCTTGCGGGTTGCGTTCAATGACAAAGAAGCGTTTGAGGGTTTCACTTCTTGCCGCAATGAAGCCAAAAACAGCTTCGGTGATGACCGTGTGTTCATTGAAAAGTTTGTGGAAGAGCCGCGCCACATTGAAATCCAGTTGATGGGCGACAGCCACGGCAATGTGATTTACCTGAACGAGCGCGAATGCTCCATCCAGCGCCGCCACCAGAAGGTGATTGAGGAAGCGCCTTCCCCCTTCATTACTGACGCCACTCGCAAGGCGATGGGTGAGCAGGCGGTGCAACTGGCCAAAGCGGTGAAGTACCAGAGCGCGGGCACGGTTGAATTTGTGGTCGGAAAAGACCAGAGCTTTTATTTTCTGGAAATGAACACCCGATTGCAGGTGGAGCATCCGGTGACCGAATGCATTACAGGGCTTGACCTGGTCGAGCTGATGATTCGCGTGGCCGTCGGTGAAAAGCTGCCGCTTGAACAGAAAGACGTGCAACGCAACGGCTGGGCGATGGAGTGCCGAATCAATGCTGAAGACCCTTTCCGCAGCTTTTTGCCCAGCACGGGGCGCTTGGTGCGTTTTCAGCCGCCCAAGGAAACCATGTTTGCATCGGACACAACCCAGCTCCAGGGCGTGCGTGTGGACACCGGTGTGCAGGACGGTGGCGAAATCCCGATGTTTTACGACTCGATGATTGCCAAGCTCATCGTGCACAGCAAGGACAGGAACGAGGCGATTGAAAAGATGCGCGAAGCGCTCAATGCCTTTGTGATTCGCGGCATCTCCAGCAACATTCCTTTTCAGGCGGCGCTCTTGGCTTCTCCGAAGTTTGTCGCAGGCGACTTCAACACTGGCTTTATCGCCGAGAACTACGGCAGAGGATTTCATGCCGAAGACGTGCCGCACGCCGACCCGGACTTTCTGGTGGCGCTGGTGGCTTACGTCAATCGCCGGCTGCTGGGCCGCGCTGCCGGTATCAGCGGCCAGATGCCCGGTCACGGCGTTGCTGTGGGCGAGAAATTTGTGGTGATTCAGCTCGGCGCGGAGGGCAAAAACACCCAAAAGAGTGTTTTGGTCGTTGATTTTGAGGCTAAGTCGGGCTCCAGCCGAATAGATACGGGTGCAAGCAGCTATGAAATATGCAGCAACTGGCATCTGGGTGGTGCGCGTATTCGCGGTACGGCCAATGGCCAGCCGTTCACTGCGCAGGTCGAGCGCGGCGTCGGCAAGAACCCCTTGGCCATTCGCATCAATAACAACGGCACGCGGCTGGATGCCCTGGTCTTGAGCCCGCGTGCTGCTGCCCTGCATGCGCTGATGCCGTACAAGGCGCCACCGGACATGAGTCGCTTCGTGTTGTCCCCCATGCCCGGCCTGCTGGTGGATGTGGCCGTGCAGGTCGGCCAAAAAGTGCAAGCCGGTGAACGCGTAGCGGTGATTGAAGCCATGAAGATGGAAAACGTGCTTTTTGCCGTGGCTGACGGTGTGGTTGGCAAGGTGCTGGCAGCCAAGGGCGAATCACTGACGGTGGACCAGCCGATTGTGGAGTTCGCATGACGAGTCCCAGTCAACGACCCTTCAAAGTCCTTGGCATCCAGCAAATCGCCATCGGCGCGACCAGCAAAGACCGCTTGCGCACGCTGTGGGTAGACATGCTGGGGCTGGAAGTCACCGGCAACTTTGTCAGTGAACGTGAAAACGTGATTGAGGACATTTGCGCTATTGGCAGCGGGCCTTTCAAGGTGGAGGTTGACCTGATGCAGCCGCTGGACATCGACAAGAAACCAGCCGTTCACATCACGCCACTGAACCACGTTGGCTTGTGGATAGACGACCTGCCCAAGGCGGTTGAATGGCTGACGGCGCAAGGCGTCCGTTTTGCGCCCGGCGGCATACGCAAGGGGGCAGCGGGCTACGACATCTGCTTTATGCACCCCAAAGCGAATGATGAATTTCCAATCTCCGGAGAGGGCGTGCTGATCGAGCTGGTGCAGGCGCCGATTGAAGTGATCGCCACGCTAGGCGCATGACCTCGCCTTTTTTAGCTGGCCTGGCCCTCAGCGGCTCCTTGATCATCGCCATCGGCGCGCAAAATGTCCATGTTCTCAGGCAAGGCATTCAGCGCGAACAGGTCGCGCTGGTGGTTTTGACCTGTGGGCTGATAGACGCGGGTTTGATGGCCGTGGGGGTTTTTGGGGTGTCTGGTGTGGCGCGGCTGCATCCTGCTGTTTTGACCTGGGTCACCTGGCTGGGCGCTGCTTTTTTGGTCGGCTACGGCCTCATGGCCACTTGGCGAGCCTCTAAACCAGAGGCTTTACAGGTGGCCGGTGGGCCGGTTGCGCACATGAGCTGGGTGGCTGTGTTGGGTCAAACGCTGGCGGTGTCGCTGCTCAACCCGCACGTGTATCTGGACACCGTGTTTCTGGTGGGGCTGGTGGGCTCGCAATACCCGTTTGATGACAGGCTGCTGTTCTGGGCGGGAGCCTCTGGCATGAGCCTGGCTTGGTTTGCCTTGATTGGCTTTGGCGCACGCTTGCTGGCGCCACTGTTTGCCAAACCGCTGGCCTGGCGGCTACTCGACGGCCTGTTGGCCTTGACGATGTTTTACCTGGCCTGGGGTTTACTGGCCTCGTTGCGCACGTGAGCGGGCGAGTGCTGCATCAATGACGGACTGCTTTTTAGTGCTTTCAGGGCTGTTTTGAGCCGTTTTCAAGGGTGTTTTTGGGCTTTTAACCAATGATTCCGGGCGTAGCAAGCTATGAAAATTATAGCGTTCCAGCGCCTGGTCAGCCTGCGCTTTTGACCATGCCGCCCAGCCTGTCAGCTCGCCTGTGACGTTCTCCAGGCTGATGCAGTCCACCGGGCATACGGCAATGCACAGCTCGCACCCCGTGCAGTGAGACTCGATCACGGTGTGCATCATCTTGTTGCTGCCCAGAATCGCGTCTGTCGGGCATACCGGCAGGCACAGCGTGCAGCCAATGCACCAGGCTTCGTCAATCACCGCGACCGATCGGGGCGTTTCCAGCCCATTGGCGGGGTTCAAGGGCAGGGCGGGTTGACCGATGACGGTTGCCAGACGGGCAATGCCTTCAGCGCCGCCGGGTGGGCACTGGTTGATGTCTGCCTGGCCCTGGGTAATCGCCACGGCGTAGGCCGCGCAGTCAGGGTAGCCGCAACGCGTGCATTGGGTTTGCGGCAGCGCGGCGTGAAGCTTCTGAACGAGGCTGACAAGAATGGCGGTGTCGGGGTAATTCACCCCGCCATTGTCTCTGGTTTACTTGCTGCGGGCAGCTTTTGCCGGCGCGCGCTTGGCGGAAGTTTTTGCCGCAGTCTTCACCACAGCCTTGGCCGAAGGCAGGGCTATTTTTTGGGCTGCTGGCTTGATGACTGGCTTGGCCACAGGTTTTGCAATCGCTACTTTTTCAGGAGCGGCTTGCTCGCGCTCTGATTTGGCAGAAGGCTGAACCAACGATTTATTCGCCTCCAGAATGAAGGCTTTGACGGCTGGGTAAACCAGTTCGCGCCAGCGCCTGCCGCTGAAAATGCCGTAGTGACCCGCGCCTTTGGCTTCAAAGTGCTGTTTGTGGCCTGCTGGCACACCGGTACACATTTCAAGCGCAGCTTCGGTCTGGCCCGAGCCAGAAATATCGTCCAGCTCGCCTTCTACCGTCATCACGCGGGTGGTTTTGATGGCGCCCGGGTTGACGCGCTCC
>JANMIH010000076.1:0-3699 GCA_031375685.1 Polaromonas sp.
CGTTCAAGCGCCAGTTTTGAGCGAATTCCGCTTTAACACCCAGTTCCCATTGCTGGCTGGTAGCGGCCTTCAAGTCAAAGTTCAATCCGCCAGCACCGTTGGGACGATACGCCAGCTCGTTCAAGGTAGGCGACTCAAAACCGCGTCCCGCAGACGCGTAAATATTCAAGTTGTCAGAGGCATGAAAGACCAGACCCAATGCGGGCGTGATGCCGCTGAAGCGGACCGAACCACTGTCGTTGCCATTGCCTGGTGCAACAAAGTTGTCGGTCGATTCAAACCCAATGCGGGTGTGCCGCAGACCAGCTGACGCGCTCCAGCGTTCGGCCAGCGCAACTTGGGCTTGTGCATACAGTGCGCGACTGGTCACCGTGTTGCGTTCGTAACGCCTTAATGCGCCTGCAACGCCCAGTGCTGCGCCCACAAAATTCTGAAAACTTTTGCGATTTTCATCCAGGTGGTCAATAGCAACGCCTGCTGTCAACGTCACAGGGGCTCCAGCAACCAGGGTCTTGTTTGTCCAGCGGGCATCCAGTCCAGCGTAGCGTCGGCTCAGGTCAATCACACCGCCCGGCTGCGTTGCAGCGGCTTGTGTGGCGACCGGAATCGCTTGATATTGCGTGACATCCCGTTCGCCGTAATACGCTGTGAATTGCATCGATTGGTCGGCATTGAGGCGATGATCCAGCACCCAGCCGCCTTGCGTTTGCGCCACCGACTTGCGGGTATTGAACTGCACCGCACTGGCAGTGGTTTGCCTTGGGTCGGCGTTGAACTCGGCGCGGCTCAAACCGAGCGGGTCTTGCACATCAGGCATCGCCACGCGATTGACCACCAGGCTCATTTGCGTATCGGGGCTGAGCGTGTACTTCGCCTTGCCGTTGAAGCTGTTCCGCTGAGCCGCACTTCGCAGACGCAGGCCGTCGGTTTGAAAGCTGGACGCGCTCAGGTTGTATTGCAACGCGCCCTGCGTTCCGCTGAGTTTGACGCCGTTGCGGCGAACACCGTCGCTGCCCGCCACCACATCAACATCAGCCACCGTTTGCGGCCCGCCATCGGCCGTAAAAATGCTGATCACGCCACCTGATGAATTGCCATAGAGCGCTGAAAATGGCCCACGCAGCACCTCAATGCGCGCGGCAGACGCCAAATCAAAGTGTGACACCTGGCCCTGCCCGTCTGGCCCGCTGGCGGGAATACCGTCGGCGTAAAGGCGCAGCCCGCGCACACCAAAAGTTGACCTGGCGCCAAAGCCGCGTATCGAGATCTGCAGGTCTTGCGCGTAGTTTTGCCGGTTTTGTGCGACCACACCAGGCACACGCACCAGCGTCTCAGACAGATTGATTTGCAGCTGAGAATTTTGTACCTGCTGCGCATTGATCACGTCAAGCGCCGACTGTGCAATTCCCGGCGTTGCTGTTACCACCACAGGCCGCAACGTTGGCAGGTCGTTTGACGAAGGTGTTTGGGCTGCTGCCGACTCACAGAGCGCGAGCACGCCCGCAAAAGCCGTGTGTTGCACGCACCGCAACCGAGTTGTAAAACTCACGCAAAACCTTTTCTTTAGTGGGGTTCAAGACTTATTTAACGTACAGCCACAGCGCAAAAACCACCGCAAAGGCCACGGCCGCAGCAATGGCCCATTTCACACTGGACGCATCTGCCTTTTCTTCCAGGCCGCCATAGGTCGTGCTCACGTCGCCCATCACCATTTTGGCGGCGTAGGCTTCCGGGTGCTGGCGCTGCATTTCAAGGTCAAAGCGTTTGAAGAAATCCTCCGCCATCGACTTGGCCGCGCCATCAATCAGGCGCTGGCCAAGCTGGGCAATCTTGCCGCCTACCGATGCGTGTACGGTGTAAGCCAGCTCGCAGCCATCTGCGTTCGGCGTCAACGTGACAGCCGAGTCACCCTTGCCAAAACCGGCCGGGCCGCCCTGCCCTTCAAAATTGATTTTGTAGCTGCTGGGCGGGTTGATATCACCGAGCGTGATCTTGCCGCTGAACTTGGCTGACACCGGCCCGATTTTCAGGCTCATGCCAATGCTGTACTGGTTGTCACCGGATGGCTCCACCTTGTCGCAGCCCGGTATGCAGGCTTTGAGCACCGCTGGGTCGTTCAGTGCGTCCCAGGCTTGCTGCTGGGTGATGGCCAATTGCCGTGCGCCTTGCATGTCCATGTTATTTTTCCTTTTTTATATCGTCAGTTACTTTTCATCAGAGCTGCCAGACTGCTGGCCAGTTCCTCAAGCTTGCTTAAATTGTGAACAGCCAGCATGCCATGTGCATAGTGATGCAAAACCGCTGCGCCTTGAGCCAATGGTGCGTAGCCGTCAAACCGGAGCAGCGGGTTGAGCCACAGCACACGGCGGCTTCTGCGGCGCAGCCAGCTAAGCTCTTGCGCCAGTGCTGCGGGCTCACCTGTGTCCAGGCCATCGGTGATCATGAGCACGATGGTACGCCTGCCAACCAGGCGCCTGGCGTGCTGCGTGCGCAAGCTTGTCAGCGACGCGCCTAACTGCGTGCCACCCGCAAAATCTTCAATCGCCAGGCTGGCATGGGCCAGCATGTCGTCCGTGTCCGCCTGCTTGAAGGCCGGGGTTAAATCTGTCAGCCCCATGCCGAAAGCAAACACATCGCGCTGCGGGTGGCGGCGCGTGGCGGCATGCAAAAAAGCCAGCAGCAGGCATGCGTAACGCTCCATTGAGCCTGACACATCGACCAGCACCAGCAGCGGCAAATGCTTTTGCTGGCGCGCCAGCCGGGGCAAGTGCAGCAACTCGCCACCCGTGCGTGCGGCCCCTGCCATCACGCCTGGCCAGTGCATGCGCCCACCCTGTGCAGCGGGGCGGGTGCGGCGCGATGCAAATTGCGGCAGCGGCAGCTTGATGTCACGCGCCAGGCGCTCGACCAGGCGGTATTCAGTGGCCGACAGGGCATTGAAGTCGGCATGCTGCAGCCGCTGGATGTCGCTGGCGGTCATGGCCGCGTCAAAGTCAACTTTCTGGTCTTCAGCCGTGGGCTTGGCTTGCTGGCCGAACTTTTTTTGTGGTGCCAAAGCCTCACGTACTCGCGGGCGGCGTTTACTGGCCTCGGCCTTGCCTTCAGCACTGGGCAGTAACTGGGACAACAGCTTGTTGGCAACTTTTGGGTCTTGAAAATACACGTCAAACAGCTCGCGAAACACACCCCGGTCCTGCTCACGGCTGATCATGACCGCTTCAAACGCGGCACTCAGATCTTCTTTTTCAGCAATGCCGACGTGACTGGCGGCATCATGCGCCAGCGCAATCCGGTGGCTGTCAATCTTGACGCCAGCACGCCGCAGGGCGCGACCAAAACCGGTGATGTTGTCGGCCAGCTTACCCGCTCTGGCGTCACCAAGCTGCATCAGGCGTCCGCAACTTCAGGGGTCAGCAGCAGCGCGGCCATCTCCTGCGTCAACGCCGTGACGTCTTCACGCTGCTTGAACAAAATACCGGCGGTGTCCATCACCACTTCCGGGTCAATCACCAGCGTGTCCAGTGCAATCAGGGCTTTGGCCCATTCCACGCTCTCGGCAATGCCCGGCGCGCGTGCAAACGCATTGCCAAATGGTGAACGGCGCAGCTTGTCAACAAAAGCTGCCACCTGCGCCGACAAGTCATCACTGGCCTCGGGCACCTGCGCCCGCACAATCGCCAGTTCACGCTCGCGCTCTGG
>JANMIH010000259.1:0-3337 GCA_031375685.1 Polaromonas sp.
TTGCATGCAACAAAGCGGCGCTCCCATTCTGTGAAAAAAATGCCGGCCGCTCTCACCATGGCCGGGCATCAGCGCACGTCAGTCAATCCGTTTATTTTTCAGCGCGTAATAGGTCAGGTCGCTGTTGGAGGCCAGGCTCATTTTTTCCATGACACGGGTGCGGTAGGTGCTGACGGTTTTAACGCTCAGCGACAAGGCCTTGGCAATGTCACCGGCCGTTTCGCCTTTGGCCAATTTCAAAAAGACTTGGAACTCTCGCTCAGACAACTGCTCGTGCGATGCCATGTCTTGCGGGCGGTTCAGCTGCTGAGCCAGCAGTTCTGCCACGCTTGGCGTGATGTAGCGTTTGCCCAAAGAAATAACCCGTATGGCATCGACAATTTCTGCCGGGTCACATTCCTTGTTGAGGTAGCCGCTGGCGCCCTGGCGAATCAGGTTAACCGCATAGTGCTCTTCAGGATAACCGCTCAAGATCAAAATCCCGACGTCAGGCGCCTTGGCGCGAATCATGGCCAATGCATCAATGCCGCTTTGGCCTGGCATGGATAAGTCCATGACCAGTATGTCAAGCTCCACATTGCGCACCAAGTCGATGGCTTCGCGGCCACTGGCGGCTTCACCCGCTACACGCAGGTCAACATGCTCAGAAAAGAACTGCTTGAGCCCGGAACGCACGATGGCGTGGTCGTCAACGATGCCGATTTTGATCATGTTATTTTTCTCCGTGAACCTGGGGTTGACTGATGCAAGCGGGCAAGCCCGCCACTCAAAACGATTTTGAATTTTCATTATTGACGACTAAGCCCGTAAAACCTGTAGGAGAATTTCCCGTGAATATTTTTAGATTGCCAAGAATGGCCATCAGCCTGCCACTGGCAATATTGACTGTGGTTGGGCTCATACTGATCAATGAAGCGAGTTTTCGCAGCTCCTCAGACGCGGTTGCCGACATGCAGGAAGCGCAGTTGACACGTGGCGCACTGAATGATCTGACTCAAACCATCCTGGATGCAGAAACCGGGCAACGCGGCTATTTGCTGACGGGTGATGAACGCTATCTGGAACCCTACAACAGCGCCATCAACCAGGTCAACCAGCAACTGGACTCGCTCAGGCAAATATTCACACCCTACAAAGAGCAGTTGGGTGAATTCGCCCTTTTGTCCAGACACATTTCACGCAAACTGGCAGAGCTGGATTTATCCATCCGCATGCGGCGCGAGAACAAGGAAGAAGCCTGGCGCTTCGTGTTGACGACCGATATCGGCAAAGAACAAATGCAGGCGATTCGCATGCAAACGACCAAGCTGTCGGCTGCCAGCATCAACAATATGGCGCAAGGGCAAGCACAGATCAAGCGGACACTGCTGCTGTCGCGGATTGGTGTTTCCATCCTGGCGATCGCAGGTTTGCTGGCTTTTTACATGTATCTGCTGCAAACCAAGGCGCTGCTCAATGCGGGCGTTCGGGAGCAAGACGCCCTCAAGCGCGAGCGTGACCAACTCGATTTGCAGGTGCGGGAGCGCACCGCCAACCTCGCCGAGCTGGCAACCCACCTGCAAAATGTGCGCGAAGACGAGCGCGGCCACCTGGCACGCGAGTTACATGACGAACTGGGCGCGCTCCTAACCGCCGCCAAGCTTGATGTCGCACGGCTCAAATCACGCCTGGGTACATCCCAGCCTGAAGCCATTGAGCGCCTGGCACACCTGACGACCACGCTGAACAGCGGCATTGCACTGAAGCGCCGGATTGTTGAAGACCTGCGGCCATCATCGCTGTCGCACCTGGGTCTGGTGGCCTCACTGGAAATTCTGGCGCGCGAGTTTGAAGAACGAGCCGACCTGTCGGTCACGACCGACCTGGAAAATGTTGACCTGGGCGGGTCTGCGCAGCTGACGGTATACCGGTTGGTACAAGAGTCATTGACCAACATCGGCAAGTACGCACAAGCCACGCAAATCGTCATCAGCCTGCATGGCATGGACGGTTATGTCACGGCTGAGGTACGTGACAACGGCAAAGGCTTTGATTCAACTGCAGTCAGCCCAGGCAGCCACGGCTTGAGCGGTATGCGCCACCGTGTAGAAGCAGCGGGCGGACGCCTGACGGTGATCACCAGCCCGCAAGCGGGCACCACAATTACAGCCGTCTTGCCAAAAGACCGGTAACCCTAGAAACCGCAGTCGTTTGTTGGTTGCAATGCCCATAAAAAATGGGCCAAGTGCATCTCGTGCATTGGCCCATTGCCGAACGGGTTGGAGTTCACTCAGTCAACGTAGACCCATGGTATGCCCATGTAGTTGGCGTTGCCGTCACTGAAATTCAGCTGGGCGTGCGAGCCGCCCCCCCGTGCGTACACATTGAACGAGGCGGTCACACGCAGATAAGCGCGGTCCGCGCCCAGCAAGTCTGAGTAGTACATGGTGCGCCATCCGTCAAACCGGTCATTCACATTGATGTTTTGGCTGCCCATTGAGAATACGTTGGTGCTGCCACCAGCCTTCCAGTTGTACTGGTAGCCTCTTGCCGAGAGGTCGATCCGGGCGCGGGCTTCTTTGGAGTCCCAAAAACCGTCGTCGGCATACAGAATATAGAAGCCGTGGAACGGCACATAAATGGTGTGGGCATAGTTGCGGTTGGCCGTCGGCACGTAGCTGAACCACCAGTCCATGTAGAGGGTGAAGTCGGCGGCACCCGTACCGAAGATGCCGGAGCCACCACCGCTAGCCGAGTCCCACAGATTAATGTTGCCAGGGTTGTAGCCCTGCCAAACCACAGTGCCATTGGAACCGTGCAAAACGCCGTAGTAAGGGGTGAACCAACCGAGCGAGTTGGGTGCAATCAAGTGCCCCCCTGCAAGACCCGGATGTACGGCAGTGACATGCTCTTCCGGCACGGCACTCTTGGCCAGTTCGCCTTGAATGCCTTTAACACGCTCTAGTGTGCGTGCCTTATCAGCTTCGCTGTCTTTGTCCAGAATGTCGATCACCGCCAACAAGTCTTTAGACAAGCTTTTTCGCAAGCCTGCAATTCGTTCACGCCCACGAGAATCGATGTCTAAGAGGGCATTAGCCTGCTTTTTCTGTTGCCTGATAACGTCCTCTCGCCGTGCTTCGACAAGCTGCTGGAGCAGTTCGTCCTGGGAGTTGAAAAGTGCTTTCATAAAATCTCCTAAGTAGTTACTGGGACTTAGAAGTTACTCCTCAGTAGAGCCCAACAATATGCGGTAGCGTACATATACGTAAACCTTACAAAAAATTTCATGCGTAACTGAACCCTCCAGTGCAGCAGATACAGATACAGATACTGGACTTGCCCCGTTTCCACGGACGGT
>JANMIH010000102.1:0-15305 GCA_031375685.1 Polaromonas sp.
GCTGCTTTCAGGCGGTGGTTTAAGCGCCAGTGCCATAACCATCATACAAACTGCGGTTGCCTCCATGCCGATTGCAACCCCCGCCCAGCGCAGAGACCGGGTTCAAGCCACAATGTTGTTGACCATGGCCGCACCTGAGACACTGGTTTCACGCTAAATTAACTCAAACTACCAAACCACCAAATAACCTAGCCATTATGACAAAACGTACCCCTAGTGCGGCAACTCGCCGCGAGTTTTTACGCCGCAGCGGTGCCCTGGCAGTGGCTGGCGGTGCGGCCCCATTTGCACTGAATTTGGCCGGAATTGGCGAGGCTGCAGCGCAAAGCTCGCCCGGCTACAAAGCCGTGGTCTGTGTTTTTCTTTTTGGCGGATGTGACCACCTCAACACGCTGATACCTTACGACACTGCGACACACAGCCTGTATGCACAGCTGCGCAGCGGGCTGGCCATTGCACAAAGCGAGCTAACCAGCACAGTATTGACCCCCGCCAATGCACTGACGGGCGGGCAACAGTACGCGCTAGGCCCGGGCTTGGCTCCTTTGCTGCCCCTGTGGAACGCCGGTGAAATGGCGGCACTGCTGAACATTGGCTCACTGGCCGCACCCACCACAAAAGCGCAATACGGGCAAGCAAGTCACCCGAAGCCGCCCAAACTCTTTTCACACAATGACCAGCAGTCGGTCTGGCAAACCCTGGGCAGCAGCGAGGGTGCCACATCCGGCTGGGGCGGAAACATGGGCGAGCTACTGGCCAGTGGCAACGGAAAGGCAAACTTCACCGCCATCAGCGCGTCAGGCAACGCCGTCTTCTTGTCTGGCAAGAATTTGATACCGTATTTGGTGGCGCCCAGTGGTTCGGTTCAAATTGAAGGGCTTCGAGCCAACCCCTTTGGGTCGGCTGCTGTGGGCAATGCCATGCGAGACCTCATCACCAACTCGCAGACCAACTCCTGGCTGGCTCAGGCCCACATGAATGTTGTTAAGCGCTCCATCTCAGCAGATGCCGACCTGCGCTCTGCCCTTGCCGCCAGTACTCCGCCTGACACCACCGGCTTTCCCGCCACCGGACTAGGCACTCAGCTGGCCATGGTGAGCAAGATAATTGCCGCCAGAAGCAATCTTGGGGCAACCAAGCAAGTTTTCTTTGTTAGCATGGGGCGGTTTGACCATCATGCAGATCTGCTGGAGCAGCATCAACCCATGACGGGGCAAGTTGCCAGCGCTTTAGCCGCTTTTCACGCAGAAATGAACCGGATGAGCTTAGGCCGCCAAGTGACCAGCTTCACGGCCTCAGACTTTGGCCGCACCAACGGCAACGGTTCAGGCTCTGACCATGGTTGGGGAGGGTTTCACTTTGTTCAGGGTGGCGCTGTCAACGGACGAAACTTTATCGGCAAGCCGCCCCTGCCAGGCGACAACGGGCCCGATGACGTGGGAGCCGGGCGAATGCTGCCCACATTAGCGGTTGACCAGTTAGCCGCTGAGCTGGCGCGTTGGATGGGCGTCAGCGAAACCGACTTGAGCAAGGTGGTGCCCGGCGCTTCGCGGTTCGACCGAATCCCACTTTTCGTGTAACCAGGGTATTTAGGGGACGCTCTGAATAATTCACAAGCAAGTCAAGTAGCTGACTCGTATTTTTCACAATGCTGCATTTCTTTCAGTCCGGACTGAATTGGCCTTGTTTTTCTTGCCCGCTTGAGCTACTTTTGCCCTTTTCTGGGCGCTTTGCCAGTTTATAGGCGCACTCATACCTGCATCCCCATCATTTTGCTGCGCACCATCCACAGGTTTGACAGCGCACACAGCGTCATCAACTGCTGAGTGTTCTTTTTCAGCCCCCCGATAACGTACCTTGACATGACCGAACTGGCGCTTGATCACCCGAAACGGATGCTCCACTTTAGCCCTCACAACCATGCAACGCAGTGTGCCAGTTCACAATAAAAAGCGCCATTAGTGCATGCCTGTATTGACTTGCCCGCTCTCATTTTTTTGCATGATTCAGACTATCGTGATCGGTGCCGCACTACCGATGCGCGCCCACGGCAGACCCAGCACCAAAGCATCGAGCTGGACGCGTTCGAGTTGGCAATTGGCACTGCCAAGACCCGCCCAGACGAACTTGCCCGGGTGCAGTCGGCGAGCCACCAACCAGATGCCAATACCGTCATGCACCAAGACTTTGATGCGGTTGCCTCGCTGGTTGGCAAACAGATAGGCCGTGTGGGGGTGGGCAGCGCCAAAGACGGATACAACCCGCACCAGTGCAGTGTCGGTGGCTGCGCGCCTGTCCATGGGCAATGTGGCCAGCCAGATGGCATCGATGCGGATCCTTGGAGCAGCGCCCGGCTCCACTGGATAAAGTCGGCATTGCCTGCAGTGCAGCTAATGGGCCTTGTGATGCTCATCGATACTGGAGTTCGGCCTTGAACTGCGGTGTGTAAGTCCTCCGCGTTGGCCGGCTGCAATATCTCGCTGTCTCTATTTTTTTTGGGCGTGGTGTGTGCGATGGGTTAACTGCGCACGATCTTGCAAGATGTGAGAGTTCGGTTCAAGGTGGGTTTGCTGGGCGCTTACAGATTAAGTGTTATGAACCGGACAAATCATTGACTGCTGACAGCCTTCCTGACAGAGCCGGCAAGTCGCTACCCGCAAGATAACATCGTGATGGTGGTCGATGGTGCGGGGTGGCACAACAGCAAAACCTTTGAAATGCCTCTCAATTTGACTTTCTGAACTTGCTTGAGGATTACCTGGTGCAAGCCCTGAAAACCATGGAGTTTCAACATGCAACCGTTAAAACACTGTGGCATGGGACTGGATTATTGATGCGGTTTCTAATGGGAATTAAAATTCAACCCAGCTTTTTGCAAGGAACCAGCGTAGCTGGCGGGCCAGGCTGCTCTTGCGCTTATCTCATCGGCCACCCGCTCTGGCCTGATGTCGTTCAGGCAACGTGTGTGGCCCAGTGGACACACCCGCTCAAAGCACGGCGCGCAGTCCAATGGCGGCTGGTAAGCGGCATCGTTCTTGAGCCACAACACAACAGCCTTGTCGCTCAATGGCGGCGTGTGCAGCGGGCTGCTGGAGCCAAAAATCGCCACTTGCGTCACGCCCAGTGCAGCGGCTATGTGCATCAGGCCCGAATCATTGGTCACTATCAATTTACTAGCTGCTTGCACCCGTATTGCCTGGGATAGCGTCGTTTTTCCCGCAAAATTCAGGCAATTTTTGGCGGCGTTGGCAATTTTTTCGCACAAGTCAGCCTCTTTGCCAGAACCCAGCAGCACCACCGTACCACCCAGCTGATTGGCCAGCGCCGCATAGTGCGCGGCAGGCCAGCGTTTGGCCTGCCCGTATTCAGAACCTGGCGCAAACACGCTGTAGGTGCCGCGCTGCAGCGCTAGTTCAGTCAGGGTTTCGTTGATCTGCGCTTCAGGCACCTGCAATTGCGGGCGATCAGCATCAATGCCAGATTCACCACTCAGCGCTGAATAAAACGCCACCATGGGCGGTTTGTTTTTTGGGTTTTTGAGCCGATGCGTCAGCAGCCCAATGCGCGCCTCACCCAGATAGCCAATGCGTTTGGGGATGCTGGCTAAAAAAGGCAGCAATGCGCTTTTCAGCGAGTTGGGCAACACATAGGCCGCGTCAAACTGCCCCTCAATCCGCTTGGCGATGGTGCGACGCGCCTTGAACTGCAAGCCGCCATGTGCAAACGGGAACTCAATGACCTCAGCGACTTGCGGCATGGCCCGGTAAACCGGTGCCACCCAAGGCAGAGCCCCCACCGTCAGCCGCTCACCGCGCGCAGCCAGCCTGCGCATCAACGGCTCGGTCATCACAGCATCGCCAATCCACTGAGGCGCAATGACGAGCGAGCGCGTCAAAACAGCAATTTAATTGGAGTCTGACCCCAATTAAAGAAGTTCGCGCGTTTTTCAATTGGGGTCAGACTCCAATTAAATTCCGGCTTGATCAATGATGACCACCGACATGCTCGCCCGCCTTGAGTGCATACACTGTGCCGCAGTACGGGCACTTGGCGCTGCCCGTGCGCGCCACGTCGAGATAAACCTTGGGGTGGCTGCTGTAGATTTGCATGTGGGCTTTGGCGCTGGGGCAGTACACACCGCCCTGAGCGTTCAGATCTGTTGCCAGCAGCTCAATGTGGGATGAAGCGGTCATCTCACTTAAACCTTCGCAAGCCAAGATGCGTATTTCGGGTTGCGACCGTTGACGATGTCAAAAAACGCAGCCTGAATTTTTTCGGTGATCGGGCCTCTGGATCCTGCACCAATCTCTACGCGGTCAAGCTCACGAATCGGCGTGACTTCAGCCGCGGTGCCGCTGAAGAATGCTTCATCAGCGATGTAAATTTCATCACGGGTGATGGGTTTTTCCTTGATCTCAATGCCCAAATCCTTGCAGATCGAAAAGATGGTGTTGCGGGTGATGCCGTTCAGTGCCCCCGCGCTGGAGTCCGGTGTGTAAACCACACCCTTGCGCACCACAAACACGTTTTCGCCCGCGCCTTCAGACACAAAGCCTTGCGGGTCCAGCAGCAGGGCTTCGTCGTAGCCTTCGTCGGTGGCTTCCATGTTCGCCAGAATCGAATTGGTGTAGTTGCTCACCGCCTTGGCATGGATCATGGTGATGTTGACGTGGTGGCGGGTAAAGCTGGAGGTTTTGACGCGAATACCACGCTTGAGCCCCTCGTCACCCAAATACGCCCCCCAGGGCCAGGCGGCAATCATCAAATGGATTTTGTTGCCCTTGGGTGACACACCGAGCCTTTCAGAACCGATCCAGGTCAGCGGGCGAATGTAGCAGCTGGGCAGGTTGTTGACGCGCACCACATCGAGCGTGGCCTGCATGACTTCAGCTTGGGTGAACGGAATTTTCATGCGCAAAATTTTGGCGCTGTTGAACAACCGCTCGGTGTGCTCTTCCAGCCTGAAGATGCCGGTGCCACCATCTTGCAGCTTGTAAGCGCGCACGCCCTCAAAAGCGCCGCAACCGTAATGCAGCGTGTGCGTCAGCACATGGATTTTGGCGTCACGCCACTCGACCATCTGGCCGTCCATCCAGATTTTGCCGTCGCGGTCTTCCATTGATTGGGGTGCTGTTGCCATGTTGATCCTGTGAGTTAGAAATTTTCGAAAAAAATGATTTTACGGTTGCTGGTGTTTCGTCATGCTCTATTGAAGCAATGTGACAACGGGCTTCAACCCGGCTTTTTTGGATTGTCTTGCAAAGCCTTTGTCATCAAACGTAGCCACCGAGGTACAGCTGCGATAGGCACCATGGCGCAAAGCGTCGGAAAAATCAAAACCCTGCCCCAGCGCAGTGACCGCCGATTGCACCGCCACACGATCTTCAAATTCAACTTGTTTCAAGCTCAACAAGTGCAGAAGAACCGCTTGAATCTCAATCGGTGCCAAATCGTAGGCACCACGCAAAACCCACTCCAGCTCCAGCACCACAGTTTGGCTCACCATCAGGCGTTTACCACTTTCAACCAATTGACGGGCAGCTTCACACTGCTTGGCGGTTGCTGCATCGTCTTTGCTGCTGACTGCTGTGTAGTAACGAGCCAATATGTTGGTGTCCAAGCCAATCATGCGGGCTTGCTGGCGTTATTTTTGGCATGTTTCCTGTTTTTAGCCAACAAAATGGCTACATCGAAGTCGGCTGGCACCTGTTTGACTTTCGCCTTGATCATGCCGAAGCCGCTCTTGGGCTCCTGCGCGGCATGTTGCAAAGGCCGCACGCCAATAAAAGAACCCGCTTGAAAAAACTCCACCGCCGCACCCGCCTTGAAGCCAAAGCTTTGCCGCAAGGCTGCCGGTATGGTGACCTGCCCCTTGCTGGTCATGTTGCTGGTCATGTTGCTTGTCATGTTGCTGGCCAATACTGCGCTCATGGTTAGCACTCCGAAAATCAGGTGTTACGTGGTAATACTTTGATTATATATCTGCCAACGCATCCGGCCGGACCAGCACATGGTGCGCCAGCTTGCTGTCTATGAACGTGCAAGTCACCACCGAATCGCTGCTGTCTTTCCATTCAAACACTTCGGGTTGTTCGCCCTTGATGCTTTTGAGCAAGCCCAGCGACCGGGTAAGCGCCACAGCGTGCAGCAAGGTGACGCCGGGTTTGAGTTTGGCGTTGAGCATGACGGCGCTGTCAACATAGCCGATGGGCCGGTTGGCGGCGCGTTTGAGGACTTGCATCATGCGGGAAAAGTGCAGCAGAATTCCGAACACCAAAAAGGTCACGACCACCGCGATACCCTGCCAGCCGTAAGCGCGCCAGGCCAGTGCAGTGCCGCCCAAGATGGCCAGCGGGACGAGGATTTTTTGAACAGGAAGTGTTTGCAGATTCATAACAGGCATTTTTACCGCAACACAGCCCGCTCAATCAGCGCCACCTCAGCCGCGTCCAGCCCAAACAGGGTGTACACCACCTCGTCGATGCTGCGCTCGGTGGCGGCAATGTTGGCGCTGAGCTGGTGGATGCGGGTGCGCTCGGTGGTGAACCACTGCTCCCAGTCGTTGCGGTCTTTTAAAGGGATGTCGGCCTTGAAGCGTTTGGCCACTTCTGCCTGAAACGCCTTGAAGTCGGCCAACAACCACCAATGGCTTAATGCCTCGCCCAGCGTGATTTGTGCGCCCTTGGGCGGCGGGCTGGGCAGCAGGTCATGAATGCGGCGGGCAAAGTTGCGCTGGGTTTGCAGGCGCTCACTCGCAGCTTGGGCGGCGGCTTCAGCCAAGGTGCTGAGCTGGGCTTGTTGGGCTGGGGTGCTGGCGGGGATGGGAAGTGTTTCGATGTTTTGTGCTCGAAGCTGATGAAAACCGCCGCGAATGATTGAAGTAATGCCTTGAACCACGAACCATACTGCCTTTGAATTCAAAATTGCACTTTGTGCAAACAGGTCATTTGCGATCACGAAAAAAGCTTTGTTGGTGGAGTAAAAACCTGTTTGGTCAATCGCAAAGTTGGGCACCAACGAAAACTCAGGCCAGAATATCTTTGGCAATGCAAAGTCATCGTAGTAAGCGCACGCCCTCAGCTCCCAACAATAGTCGCCTTGGTCAGTGCGTTTGCGGGCAGCATCAGCAAACGGGCTCAGGTACGCGGCCAGTGCGGGGTGTTTGCCCGCCAGCCAAGCCCAGGCGGCGGCTTCATCAACATCTTGCGCGCCCATCGCCCCGTGTGTCCAGCCCTTGGGCATCAATATCAGCCAGCGGTCTTCACTTTCAACCTGCCAGCGCTTGATGTCTTTGCCTTCTAAAAAGGGTTTGAACAGCGGCTCGCTGGCGATGTCGGCATAGACCAGCTTGTCGCGGGTGGCGCGGTCAATCACGAAGGCTTCGTTCAGGCCTGTTTTGATGCCGTACAAGGGTGAGCCAACCGCCTCTTTCAAACTCGGGTGGCCTTGGGTGAGTTTGCCTCTCAAAGCGGCGGCTTCGACACCTTCGAGCTGCCATTCGGCGGCGACTGCTGCATTACCCCCGCCGCCAAGTTGGCCCAAGTCCAGGCTTTGTTTGTTTTCTTCAAAAAACGCGCTCAGGTCAGCCACCGGGCTTGTCAGTTGTAAAAACTTGGCAGGCTTGGCCGCGTTGGGTGCTGCTTTGTGTGCGGTGATGACGGCCGGGTAGGTGGTGACGCCTTCAAACACCTGCCAATCGCCAAAGTCAACCAGCACCTCCAGCTGGCAGGCGGTGGTGAGCAGGCGGCGCAGGGGCTCGCCGGAGCTGGTTTTAAAAAAGCTGCTGCTCGATATAAAACCCAGCCTGCCGCCGGGTTTGAGCAGGTTAAGCCCCAGCTCGTAGAAGTACACATACAAGTCTGCCACGCCGTGGTAGGCCGCGTATTGGCTTTGAAGGTAGGATTTTAAATCAGTGAACAGTTCTTGCCGCACGTAGGGCGGGTTGCCCAACAGGACGTCAAAACCTTCAAAAACGGAGATTTTGAGCTCATTTTCAGCATCATTTAGGGCTGTAGCCGAATGAATACGGGCGCAAGCAGCTCCTGAATTAGTAGCGTTTTTGAGTACTTCAGTCAGCCGCGCTGACCAGTCAAACGCCAGCGGGTCCACCGTGCTGTCTGCCACCAGGCTGTTGCCTTGGTAAAAATTGGCCTCCAGCCCGGCCAGCTTGCGGCCTTGTTCGGCGGTTTTCAGCCACAGTGAGAGTTTGGTGATTTCAATGCTTTCGGCGTTGATGTCCACACCAAACAGGTTGCTGTTCAAAATCTGGTGGCTGATGTCAACAATCAGCAATTCAGACGGCGCCAGCTCGCGCAGCTTGAGGTGCAGCTGGGTATAGGCCTCCTTGAGCACGTCAAAAGCAGCGACCAAAAAAGCGCCAGAGCCGCACGCCGGGTCACATACGCGGATGCTGCCCAGCTCGGCTTGCCAGGCCAGCCAGAAGGCGTACTCAGTGATGTTGGCGGACTCTACCGACTTGGGGGCGTTGTCTTTTTCTTGCTTGCTGGGTTTGCGCCATGCGCCAGCCAGATAAAACTGGTTTTGCAGCGCAAAAAACCGCTCGATGATGACGGGCTGCACGGTTTGCTCGACGATGAAGCGGGTGATGTGGTCAGGCGTATAGACCACGCCGTCGCGCTTGCGTTTTCCATCCACACTGGACTTGCTAGCTGGGCTGGCGGGCGTGGCTGACAGCCTGAACTGCGACACATCGCCAGCGCTGGCAATGCGCTCCAGGTCGCTGATGCTTTGCTCAAAAATACGACCCAGCACGGTGACGCTGACCTCTTGCGCGTAGTCGTACCCGGCCAGCTTGGTGAAGTTTTTCACCAACTTGTCGCTGACCGTCAGGCCGTCAAGTGCCGCGTCGGGCGCAAACAGGCCGCCGTTGTAGGGCGGTATTTTCAGGTACGGGTTGCCAACATCGACCGCTTTGAACAGGCCAAGAAAATTAGTCCACAGCGGCTGCGGGTTGTAGGGGTTGACTTCAGTTGCTGCGCGGTTGATGGAGCCTTGCGGTAGCAAGCCCCGGCTCTCAGCAAAGGCGATGAACAAGAGCCGGTCAATCAGCTTTTGCGCATGGGCTACCAGGTCGGTAAATGTGACGCTTGGGCTCTTACCGGTGTTCAGGTGGTGCAGGCCAAGAATGAGTTCTTGCCGCAGGGTTTTGTAGTCGTTGTAAAGCGCCTGGGTGATGTCGCGTTCTTGCGCGGCGTTGGCCTTGAGCATGTCTTGCGTGGCGTTGCTGAGCAAATTGTCGGCCTTGAGCAGCCCCACAAAGCTGGCGTAGCGGGCAGGCTCTAACAGCTCGGCGGCTGTCCATGACTCATAAACGGCACGGCCATAGCCCAGCGCGTACAGCCGAATCTCGTCGCAGTTGCTGACGAGTACAAACTGGCTGCCCGGCAGGTCGTTGGCGTATTCCCAAGCCTGCTGCACCGGGCTTTTGTGGCGGCTGGGCATGAGGGCTTCAAGGTTGCTGGTTTTAGGCCCCTTGAGCTCAAACGGGGCAATGATTTGCCGCTGACCGTGGGTGAAAGTGCCCAAGCAGGCATCGACCGCGCCGCGTGTGGCTTGGGTTTCCAAATCGAGTGTCCACACACCCGTGTGTGAGCCGCCCACCATGCTGTAGCCCAGCACATCGACAAAAAACAGCCGCAAAAAACTGGTGCGAATCGCCTCTTCTTTGACCTGCCCTAACCCGCCCTTGAGCTGTAGAGCCCACTGGGCAATGGCCTGGTGGTGCGCATCGGGCAGCGGCTGCGCCGTGAAACGGGTTTTGATCAGCTTGGGGCTGAACAGGGGTTGGGCAAAAAGGTCACGCGGCATGGGCTAATTTGCTTTTTCAGGTGTCTTGGCCGTGTAGTCCACCTGCGGCAGGTCTTTGAAATGGGCGTCGCAGGTGACCAACTGGGCATCGTGTTCTAGCGCTGTCGCGTAGATGAGGGCGTCCAGGGCGTGGAGTTTGTGGCGCGTTACTAGCTCAGCAGCAAGCAACGCAACTGAAGTGGTGGGTTCGACAATTTGACCAGTGAGCAAAATAACCAGCACTTCTTCAGCCGTTTGGGCTGGCGCGGCGCGAAAGGCCCACTTGCTCACCTCATAAAGCACAAGTGTTGAAACCAACAGTTCTTTGGCTGGCGGTAATTGTTGTTTGTAACTCCTGCCTGTCGGCGTGTCGGCCAGGATTTCAACCCAAACGCAGCTGTCAAATAGTTTCATTGATGCGGCTTGGCGTTAAATGCTTCTGCGAGGTTTCGCAAGTTCTCTTCAAGCAATGCTTTTTGTTCGACAGTTGGAGTTGGTAGCAAGTCCTCGCGCCGGGTGCTGCGGTCTCTTTCGAAATCAGGATTAGCTCCTTTGCACATGCCAAATAAATCTTCAAACTTACCGACAGGGACTAAGCGCAGGCTCTTGCCAACTCGCAAGAATGACATCTGCTGGCCTGGCTTGAGATGCATGGCCTCGCGGATGTCTTTGGGGATGGAAAGCTGGAACTTGCTGGACAGTGTGGCGATTGACATTCTTACGCTCCTTGGTTTGATCTGATTATTGTAAGACGGTAGCCGCCTATTGCAAGCTGCGCACCACCTCCAGCGCTTGCTCAATCCGCTCCACCGCATGGATGGTCAGCCCCTCAAACGCTTTGTCGTTCTTTTTCGGCGCGTTGGCTTTGGGCACGATGGCGATGCTGAAACCGAGCTTTGCGGCCTCTTTGAGTCGCTCTTGCCCGCGTGGTGCGGGGCGTACCTCGCCTGCCAGTCCCACCTCTCCAAACGCGATAAAACCTTTGGGCAAAGGCCTGCCGCGCAGGCTTGAAGTGATCGCCAACATCACGGCCAGGTCTGCAGCAGGCTCGCTGATGCGCACGCCGCCTACTGCGTTGACAAACACATCTTGATCCATGCACGCCACGCCGGCATGGCGGTGCAACACAGCCAGCAACATGGCCAGGCGGTCTTTGTCTAGCCCCACGGACAAGCGCCTGGGCGATGGGCCGCCACTGTCGACCAGCGCTTGAATCTCGACCAGCATGGGGCGTGTGCCTTCCAGCGTGACCATCACGCAACTGCCGGGCACGGGCTCGGTGTGTTGGCTTAAAAAGATGGCGCTGGGGTTGCTGACGCCCTTCAAGCCTTTTTCAGTCATGGCGAAAACGCCGATTTCATTGACCGCGCCAAAGCGGTTTTTAATCGCCCGCACCAGCCGAAAACTGGAGTGCGTGTCGCCTTCAAAGTACAGCACGGCGTCCACCATGTGCTCCAGCACGCGCGGGCCAGCCAGTGCGCCTTCTTTGGTCACATGGCCGACGAGCACGATGCACACGCCCGACGATTTGGCCATGCGCGTCAAGTGCGCGGCGCATTCGCGAACCTGGGCGACCGAGCCGGGCGCGGACGTGAGCTGGTCTGAGTACACAGTTTGAATCGAGTCGATGACGGCAATGGAGGGCTTGGTGGCTTCCAGCGTGGCGAGGATTTTTTCAAGCTGGATTTCTGCCAGGACTTTGACTTGCGAGCCTTCGAGCCCCAAGCGCCTTGAACGCAACGCGATCTGAGCGCCACTTTCTTCTCCAGTAACGTAAAGCGTGCTTTGCCCAGCACGCTGCAATGAATCCAGCGCTTGCAGCAAAAGTGTGGACTTGCCAATGCCCGGGTCGCCGCCAATCAGCACCACGCCGCCCTCGACAATGCCGCCGCCCAGCACGCGGTCCAGCTCTTCGTGCCCGGTGGGGGTGCGCTGCATGTCGGTGGCGTCAATGTCAGCCAGCGTCGTCACTTCAGACAGTTTGGCCAGGCCTTGGTGCTGGTTGCTGTAACGGTTTTTGGCAGGTGCGTTGCTTTCAGCGACACCCTCGACCAGCGTGTTCCACGCATTGCAGTGCGGGCACTTGCCCAGCCACTTGGGGCTGCTGCCGCCGCATTCGGTGCAGGTGAAGGTGGTTTTGTCTTTTGCCATGGTCTGATGGTACGTCAATTACTGTGATTATGAACAGTTGATGCGATTTGAAAAGCGGTGGACGCGGCTAACATGGTGCGAATTGTCGTCTGGACGTTTTGGATTTCACTTTTTAACCACACCATGCAAACACCCATCAACCCCTTCAAACTGGCGCTGCAAAACAAGCAGGCCCAAATTGGCTTGTGGCTGAGTCTGGCCGACAGCTACGCGACCGAGATTTCTGCGGGCGCGGGCTTTGACTGGTTGCTGATTGACGGCGAGCATGCGCCCAATGACTTGCGCAGTCTGTTGCAGCAACTGCAAACCATCGCCGGCTACCCCGGCACGCACCCGATAGCACGCGTCCCGTTGGGCCACGGCCATGTGGGCGAAATGCTGATCAAGCAGTACCTGGACCTGGGCGCGACCACGCTGTTGATACCGATGGTGGACACCGCCGAACAGGCCAAAGCCGTGGTGAGGGCTGCACGCTACCCGCAAGACAATGATGATCGAGGTCGCAGTGGCGGAGGCGGTATAAGGGGTATGGCCGGTGCGCGGGCATCGCGCTTTGGCCGCTACCCGCGTTACGCAATTGAAGCCAATGCCCAGGTGTGTGTGCTGGTGCAGGCTGAATCGCAAACCGCGCTTGACAACCTGGACGCGATTGCGGCTGTCGATGGCGTTGACGGTGTGTTCATTGGCCCGGCGGATTTGTCTGCGTCCATGGGCTATGTTGGGCAGCTGACACACCCGGCCGTGCAAGCGGCCATCCTTGACGCGATAGCGCGTATCAACCGGGCTGGCAAAGCTGCAGGCATTTTGTCAGCTGATGAAGACCTGGCTCAACAGTACCTTGAACTGGGCGCCCTGTTTGTAGCGGTGGGCCTGGATGCCAGCCTGCTGGCCCGGCACACCAATGCGCTGGCGGCAAGGTTCAAAGCCACGCCCACCTCGCCAGCACGTGCAGGTATGTATTGACGAGTCCTTGATTAAATATTGAATCAAGAGCTGCTTGCACCCGTATCTATTGGGTTAAACACTGATTTGGCTACTTTTTTAATGGTATTTCGCAGCCACAGGTGGGCGCTTTGCAACTCTAGCCGGCTGTGCCACACGGCATCGACATGGACCGGTGCCACATCAAACGGCAGTGGCCGCAGCACCAGTTGGTCAGCAATACCCGTGACGTTGACAAAGTGCTGCGGCAGCACCGTCAGCAGGTTAGAGTTGGCAACCACCCGGCCTGCGGTAAAAAACTGGTTCACCGTCAGCACCACCTGGCGCTTTCTGCCCAACGCTGCCAGGGACTCGTCAATAAACCCATAAGGCCTGCCTGAAAAGCTGACCAGCATGTGCCGTGCAGCACAAAACTTGTCCAGCGTCAGCGGGCCACGCGCCAATGGGTGGCCAGAGCGCATCACGCACACGTATTGCCCGTCATACAGGCGCTGATGGGCAAAGGTGACGGCCTCATCACTTTGCGCCCGTACCACCAGGTCAGCCAGCACCGACGGGAAATGCCCGACCGCCAAATCGGCTTTGCCTTCGTCCAGCAGGCTGCGCGGGTCGCGGGTTGTCAAAGGCACCACGCGCATTGCCACGCCGGGCGCTTGATGCTCCAGAATGTCAATCAGCCCCGGCATCAGCTCCGCAGCGGTCGCATCGGCCATGGCCAGTACAAAGGTGGTGGTGGCCGTTGACGCTTCAAAACCGCTCGGGCTGAGGGACGCCTGCAACTGACTCAATGCCGCCCTGACGGTGGGCCAGAGTGCCAGCGCGCGCGGCGTCGGCGTCATGCCCTGGCCAGCGCGCACCACCAGCTCATCGCCCAGTGTTTCTCGCAAGCGGCGCAGCGCATTGCTGACGGCAGGCTGGGTCAATGACAGATGGCGCGCTGCCCGGGTGAGGCTGCGTTCGGCCATGACTTCGTCAAACACGCGCAGCAGGTTCAGGTCCAGCGTGCGGAAATTGGGTGTTTTTGTTGCTTGATTCAACGGCATGCCGTTAATTTATCACCGTTATGAATAACCACAATCATAAAGATAAAGTTGAACGACATCAGCGTTAACCCTACATTACCTCATCCAAAGCTGTTTCGCGTTGGATATTGTTTGAGGGAAATACATCATGACCAGCTTCGTACACATTGATTATTCAAGCCGCCACGCAGGCGCCGACCGACTTGAATCGGCTGTTGAGTCCGTGCAGCTCATCAAACGCAATTTTTTCAGCACCCGTTCACTGGCCACGTTGCTGCTGTCAGCCATGGCTGCCGCCGTGATGGTGGTGGCGTATCAGGTCATGGACACCATGGCCGAAGGGCATTTGCTGGCCATGTGGATCGCCATGTGGGCCGTGGCTTTTGCCGCATTGGCCGTCTTTGCCAGCACGGCACGGCACGCAGCGGTCAGCGCAAAATCGGGTTTGGACGCGTGGTCACGCAACATCGCCGCCAAACGCGCCGACCAGCGCCTGTGGGCGATGGCCAAAACGGATGCACGTCTGATGTCTGATTTGCAAGCGGCGATGTCGCGCAACGATGCGGGCGATGAAGGCTTGCGCTTTGTCGCACCCACTGTCGTCAAAACAGATTGGCTGACATCGTCAGCGGGTCGTTATGGGACACCCGTACCCTTTGTCTGATACAAAAAAACCGCGCCTCGGCGCGGTTTTTTATGGGGACCCACAGTTTTAGGCTGTCAGGCGTTTCTCAATCGCGGCCTTGGTGTCCAGCAACGCCTTGGGTAAATGATGCTCCAACTGTTTGAACAACTCGGTGTGCAGCGCCAGCTCCTGTATCCACGCAGCCTTGTCAATGCTGGTCACCGTTGCAAACTGCTGCTCGGTGAACGACAAACCCGTCCAGGTCAGGTCGTTGTAGCCCGGTGTCACGCCCATCACGTTGTCTTTGCCTTGGCCCGAGCCTTCAACGCGGTCGATGATCCACTTCAGCACGCGCATGTTTTCGCCGTAGCCAGGCCAGACGAACTTGCCGTCTTCACCTTTTCTGAACCAGTTGGCGGTGTAGATTTTGGGCAATGTCGCGCCTGATTTGGCCAGCTTTTCTCCCATGTTCAGCCAGTGCTGAAAGTAGTCGCTCATGTTGTAGCCTGCAAACGGCAGCATGGCAAAAGGGTCGCGGCGCACCACGCCTGCCTGACCGGTGGCGGCGGCGGTTGTTTCGCTGCCCATGGTGGCGGCCATGTAGACGCCTTCTGTCCAATTGCGTGCCTCGGTCACCAGCGGCACGGTGGTGGAGCGGCGGCCACCAATGATGAAAGCGTCATTTGCCACGCCTTTCGGGTCGTCCCAAGCGGCATCGAGCGCCGGATTGTTGGTGGCGGCCACGGTAAAGCGGGCAT
>JANMIH010000122.1:0-2285 GCA_031375685.1 Polaromonas sp.
GCTGCTTGCGCCCGTATCTATTGGGCTGGAGGCCACTTTTATCCTAGTTTTGAGCTTCTTTTTGGTCTGCCAGCCAGTTTTCGACCCGCAAACCCGGTACGCGCAAAAATTCGGCGTCGGCGCTGACCAGTGTCGCGTCTATGGACAGGGCGTGGGCTGCAATCAGCATGTCATTTGCGCCGATAGGCATGCCAGACGCTTCAAGCTGCTTGCGCAAGTTTGCGTATCGTGAAACGATGTCTTTCGTGAGTGGCAAAACCTCGACAGTCTGCATGACGGCGTCGTAGGCGGTTTGCAGTCGCAGGTTAGGTTGGCGTGCCAGACCAAACGCCAGCTCGCATTGAACAATCACACTTGTACAAAGTCCACGTTGACCACCTGATTCGGTAGCGCCTAGGGCGATGGCTCGTTTAGCGGCTGGGCCTTGCAAGTTTCTCATCATGTCAGAGATGATGTTTGTGTCTAGCAGCAGGCCTGTCATAAAACAATGTCGTCCAGAGGTAACAAGCCCTCATCAACGTCCGGAAAAGGTTCAGTCACGACTGACCAGTCTTTCATGCTTTCCAATGCGGCTACAAGTGCTGCAACTGTGCCTTTGGCTGGCAGAGCCGCTACGGCTTCAATGATCAACCGATTGCCCACACGCCGCATGGTGGCCTGCTTGCCTGGCAACTCAAATTCTTTGGGGATACGCACCGCTTGGTTGGCACCGTTGCGGAACAGGCTAACGTTTCGGGTTGGGCTATCAGACAAGTATTGGGGGATGATGTCAGAGACGTGGTTCATGATGCGCTCCTGAAATTCGGGATGCATCACTTTAGCATATGCCGAGGCATATGCTAAATCTTCGGCAGATTATTGCGGCACCAACCCAGACGCCTTGACCAGCTCTGCATGCACCTTGATGTCGCGGGCAATGAGGGCTTGCAGCGCTTCAGGCGTGCTGGTGGTGACTTCCATGCCGCTTTCGGCCAGTTTGCCTTTGAGCTCAGCGTCCATGGCTGCGACGACGGCACGGTTGAGCTGGTCAATGATGGGTTTGGGGGTTTTGGCCGGTGCCAGCAGGCCAATCCAGGCCGACAGAACCATGTCTGGAAAACCGCTTTCAACCATTGTTGGCACGCCGGGCAACACGGCTGAACGCTGTGGGCTCATCACGCCCAGCGCGGTAAATTTGCCTGACTTGTTGTGCGGCAGGGCCTCAGGCATGACGGCAAACATGGCGTCCACCGTGCCGGCCAGCGCGTCATTCACGGCCAGTGCGCCGCCTCTGTAGGGCACGTGCAGCAGTTTGGCCTGGGTGCGGGTTTCAAACATCAGGCCAGCCAGATGCTGGGGGCTGCCGTCACCTGAGGTGGCATACGTCACGCTGCCCGGCGCGGCTTTGGCGGCGGCCAGCAACGCGGCAACGGTCGGGTATTTGGCCTTGTTGGTCACCACAAGCACCATGGGCTGGTTGACCAGCAATGACACCGGGGCGAAATCTGCTTCAGGGTCATAGGGCAGGCTCTTGAAAACACTCTTGTTGGTGGTTAAAAACGACGCTGGCGAGACCGCCAGCGTGTAGCCGTCGGCGGGTGACTGTTTGACCGCTGGCATGCCAATCTGGCCGGACGCGCCCGCGCGGTTGTCCACCACAAAGGGCTGACCCATCGACGTCTGGAGTTTTTGGCCCAGCGTGCGCGCAATAATGTCCACACTGCCGCCTGCGGCCAGGGCCACAATGACTTTGACAGGTTTGTCTGGGTATTTGGGGGCCTGCGCAAAAGCTGACGTTGTCAGCGACAGCACGCAAAGTGCGGTGGCGGTGTAAAGGGTGGTTCGGCGTGTTGTCATGTTCAAGCTCCTGTGTTGTTGATGTTCAAAACTCGGTGAGTCAAACAACTAGCAAAATCTGCGCCCAATCGTCACACGGTTGCCACCGCTGGCTCTTTGGGTGACAGTGGTTGCCCCAGGCTCCGCAGCACATCCCGCACCATTTGTGCACGGTCTTTGGCTTCTGGCAGTTCCTTCTCAATCCGCAACTTTTCATTGCCCGCCAGCTTGATGTGCCGGTTTTTCTGGATCAGATGCATGATGGCCATGGAGTCGATAGGAGGGTCTTTTCTGAAGGTGATGTTGATCACGCCTGGCGCTGCATCCACCTTGACCACGCCGTAAGGCTTGGCAATCACCCGCAGGCGGTGTACGTCTATAAGCGTCTGGCCTTGCGGTGGCAGCTTGCCAAAGCGGTCAACGATTTCTTCCAGCAGCGAATCAATCTGGTCGGTGTTTTTGGCCGTGGC
>JANMIH010000266.1:0-2341 GCA_031375685.1 Polaromonas sp.
CCCCTGAACAGATTGCCGCCCTGCCATCTCTTGACGGGTTGCTGGCAGACCCCAAGTCGCAACGCAAACCGGGCGAACTCACCCCGGTCTACGCCCGTAACGAAAACCGCTCGATCAAGCCCGAGACGCTGGTTGTGGTCGGGATCTGTTCTCACCTTGGGTGTTCTCCCTCTGACAAACTGGCTGCTGGGCCTCAACCGTCGTTGCCCGACAACTGGGCAGGTGGCTTTTTGTGCGCCTGCCACGGCTCTACATTCGATGTGGCTGGCCGGGTCTTTAAAAACAAACCCGCACCAGACAATTTGGAAGTCCCACCGCACATGTACCTTTCAGACACACGGCTGCTGATTGGTGAAGATAAAAAGGCCTGAAAACGACCTTAAACAGTGTTTTCAAAAGACCTTGCCGACCGTGCTTGAAGTCCTTGCTGATGTTAATCAACGAACCTTCTGTTGGTTGAATATCCAGACCTGATTCACGCAATCGCTAAAACCTATATCGACACAGGACACCTCATGGCTGCCGAATACAAAGAAACTTCTCCCGACGCACCGCTCGGAGCAAAAGCCCTGAACTGGCTTGACAACCGTTTTCCTGCCAGCAAGTTGTACAACGAGCATCTTGGCGAGTATTACGCACCCAAAAACTTCAATATCTGGTACGTTTTTGGCGCGTTGTCCATGCTGGTGCTGGTGATTCAAATCGTCACCGGCATCTTTTTGACAATGCATTACAAGCCAGACGCAGCATTGGCATTTGCGTCAGTCGAGTACATCATGCGCGACGTTCCCTGGGGTTGGTTGATTCGTTACATGCACTCCACAGGCGCTTCGGCATTTTTTGTTGTTGTCTATCTGCACATGTTCCGCGGCCTGATCTATGGCAGCTACCGCAAGCCACGTGAATTGATCTGGGTTTTTGGTTGCGCAATCTTCCTTTGCCTGATGGCTGAAGCCTTTATGGGTTACCTGTTGCCTTGGGGTCAGATGAGCTACTGGGGCGCTCAGGTGATCGTTAACCTGTTTGCAGCCATTCCTTTCATTGGCCCCGACTTGGCGCTGCTGATTCGCGGTGACTATGTGGTGGGCGACGCCACGCTGAATCGCTTTTTTGCCTTCCACGTGATTGCTGTTCCGCTGGTGCTGCTGGGACTGGTTGCCGCGCACATCATTGCGCTGCATGAAGTTGGCTCCAACAACCCGGATGGTGTTGAGATCAAGGCTCCTAATGCGCCCAAAGATGCCAAGGGCCATCCCCTGGACGGGATTCCATTTCACCCTTATTACACCGTGCACGACATTTTTGCAGTCAGCGTGTTCTTGCTGGTGTTCACTGCCATCGTGTTTTTGGCACCAGAAATGGGTGGCTACTTTCTGGAGTACAACAACTTCATCCCTGCTGATCCGCTGAAAACGCCAGCGCACATCGCACCCGTCTGGTATTTCACGCCTTTTTACTCCATGTTGCGAGCCGTGACTGACGAAATGATGTTTGTCATGATGGCTTGCACACTCGCAGGCGCTGGCCTGATCGTGACCCGGGTCAAAATGGCCAGCCTGTACAAGATTGTTATCGTGGTCGCTGCAGTTGCCACGGTTGCAGCGATGTGGTTTTTCGATGCCAAATTTTGGGGTGTGGTTGTGATGGGCGCCTCCGTGATGATCCTTTTTGCGCTGCCCTGGCTTGACTACAGCGAAGTTAAATCTATTCGCTATCGTCCGACATGGAACAAATACCTGTACGCAACATTTATCTTCATGTTTTTTGTTCTTGGCTACCTTGGCATCATGCCGCCGGGCGTATGGGGTGTTATTGCAGGTCAGGATTTAGCAGAGCGCGTCTCGCAACTCTTCACGCTGGGCTATTTCGGTTTCTTCTTGTTGATGCCATGGTGGAGTCGGCTTGGCGAATTCAAGCAAGTTCCAGATCGCATTGTTTTTGCCGGTCATTAAGGCGCATCGAGTTATGAAAAAAGTCCTTCGTTTCTTGCTGACTCTCGCTGGGTCGATTTCTCTGGCCACAGCCGCTTATGCTGCTGGTGGTGGTATTGAATGGGATAAAGCCCCCAACAAAACCACCGACATGGTGGCCCTGCAAAACGGCGCCAAAATATTTGTCAACCACTGCCAAAACTGCCATGCTGCTGGTTACATGCGATTTAACAGGCTCAGAGATATTGGTTTGACTGACCAGCAGATCAAAGACAACTTGCTGCTGACCACCGACAAAATTGGTGAAACCATGAAAGTGTCAATGGATGTCAAAAACGCCAAAGACTGGTTTGGTGTGGTTCCGCCGGATTTGACGCTGGTAGCCCGTTCACGTTCCGCTGCAGGCAAGG
>JANMIH010000156.1:0-3304 GCA_031375685.1 Polaromonas sp.
ATCTTGAAGCGCAGCGCAACCAAAGCGCGCGGCGGTTTTGTGCATGTGCCTTACCTGCAAGGCATGGGGTTGCCGTGCATGACTTTGGACGACATGGTGCGCGGCCTGCGTGTGGCCATCACATGTGCGCTAATCACTGAACGCGATGCTCTTTTGAGCGCTGGCACTTTGAGCTGAGTTATTTTCCAGACGACTGACTGGCGGGTGCAGTCTTGATCAAACGCCACATCAGCCACATGCCCAGTACCGCATTGACCAGCGCAAACCCGCCCACCAGTAGCATGCCCAGCGTGTTGAGCGCACGGTTTTGGACTATCCAAGCCAGTCCATAAGACAGCACATTGAGCGCCAGCATGATCCAGAACAGGGGGTTACGAGGTTGGTAGAGTCGCAGCAATTTCATGCCGCTGATGCTAACCGCTACCTTGAAAATCTGTTAGCGACTGCCAAGGGTGACGAAAGTAACGCCCTGCGGTGTGAGATTTCCCGAATCATCGGTCGCCCGGGTATTGTCAGATGTTGACGGGCGATCACATTCCCTTAAAGCAGCGCCACGGCTGCTTTCGACACACCAGGCCGTCGCCGCCCTTGCGCTGGCTTGGCTGGCTTCACGCATCTGGGCTTTTTCGACCTGCCCGTCAGCCACCAGAACCATCGCGACCAACTGGCAAACAATGACCAGCCCGGCAGCGATCAGCAGCAGCGTTTTGGTGGGGGCTTCGTCAACTTTGCGTAAATGGTCAGAAAACATGCGGAAATCCTCAAGTGAAGTCATCGTCTCACTTGATGCTAGCGGCGCATGTTTTAAAAAGATTCAGTGGTCGCCGAATGTGTTTGTAGGATGAATCCGATACAGGCAGACCCACCGCAAGGGAACTGTTCAGTCAGGCAAAACTGTTGTCTGCGGTTTATCGGCAGGGCTACCGTGGCTTAGCCCACCAGCGTCAGCTGACGGCGGACACATTTGCGTGCCGTCCCACCGTTGGCCGCACCAGCAAAGCCCTTCGGCGTTGATAAGACAGGTGCCGCTGCCGCAGCAGCGTGAATCGTCATCCATAACGTCGCTCCTTTATTTGTTGGTAAAACGCTGCATCACCACTTGATACAGCGATGAAAGAACAGGTGCAGGCAGCCATACAAGCAGGGCACGCCAGCCTCGCCAAACCACCAAACCTGTTTTGGCCAGCTGCCACACGCCCTTGGGCCGAACCACGAAGACTGTCACCAGCGCCGCCAACAGAAGCAAAGGGTTGCTTTTCACAAAGTCAGCAGCATGGCGACCAGCAGCCATGACGCGGCTGGCAGCCGTTGCTGCATTGACAAACGGCAACAGTTCGCGCCCAAGCGCGACACGCTGGTGGGCGATGCGCTCTTGCAAACGCCCGCGCTCCAGGTGAAGTGCCAACAACTGCTTATTCACGCGCTGAACCCGTCTGCTTTTGGTCTGCAAGCGGTTCGCTGCTTTGCGTCGCGGCACGCAGCATGGCCATGTCATCTTTCAGCGCGGCCAGGCTGGCATCAAACGCGGCTTCAGCCGGGTTCAACAAGCTTTGCAGCCGCAGGAAGCAGAAAATTGCAAGCGCTACAAAGATGACCGCCGACAAGCCCAGCACCAGCACCCGTTGCTCCCACCAAACTGAAACCACCAGGCCCAGCCCCAGCAAAATCGCCAAACCCGCGCAAAACATCAGGGCCAGCAAGAGGCCGAGTAACTGAACCAGCAGGATTTTTTGAGCTTGCAGCTCATTGCCCAGCAGGCTAAGCCGCGTCTGCGCGATAGCCAGTAGCGTGACAGACAGGTTTTTAAGCGAGCTCAGCATGTGGGCAAGGCTTGGAGCCGATCCAGCGTGTCAGCGCCGGGAAATCAGCATGCCCACCAGCAGGCCCACGCCTGCAGCAATGCCCACCGCTGTCCAGGGCGACTCATGCACAAACGCGTCTGTTGCCTGGGCCGTGGCTTTAGTTTTGGCCAGCAACAACTCTTCTGCTTGAACCAGCCTGACTTTGGCATCCGCCAGCCGCACCTTGATGCGCTCCCGCAGGTTGTTCATCTTCTCGCCCGCCTGGTCAGCAGTCGCGCCCAGCATTTCTTCAGCTTCAGAAATGACCGATTTGATGTCACTGACCAATTGCTCCTGAGCACTGGTGGTAGGGATGGGTTTGATCATGATGCGCCTTTGAGTTGCAGTTGAAAAATCAAAGATTAGCAGAATCGTGATGGGCGTTGGCTTGTCAGGCTTTTGGCAAAGTCACCCCAACCTGCCCCTGGTATTTACCGCCCCGGTCCTTGTACGACACCTCGCACACGTCGTCTTTGTCGCTCTCAAAAAACAGCACCTGGGCGCATCCCTCGCCTGCATAAATTTTGGCAGGCAGCGGCGTGGTGTTGGAAAACTCCAGGGTCACATAGCCTTCCCATTCGGGCTCAAACGGTGTGACGTTGACGATGATGCCGCAGCGGGCATAGGTGCTTTTGCCCAGGCAAATGGTGAGCACATTGCGCGGGATGCGAAAGTATTCCAGCGTGCGGGCCAGCGCAAAGCTGTTGGGCGGGATGATGCAGCTGTCGCCATGAAAGTCCACAAAGCTTTTCTCGTCAAAGTTCTTCGGGTCCACCACCGTGCTGTGGATATTGGTGAAGACCTTGAATTCAGGCGCGCAGCGAATGTCGTAGCCGTAGCTTGACGTGCCATAGCTGATGATTTTTTTGCCGTCGGCCTGCCTGATCTGGCCAGACTCAAACGGCTCGATCATGCCGGTCGTTTCTGCCATGCGGCGTATCCATTTGTCGCTTTTGATGCTCATCGCTGGGTTTCCTAGGTTTAGCTAGATTGTAGGCAGGCCAACAGGTGTTGAAAGCCCGCTTGAATGCTATTTTTTCAGGAGCTAGTTGCGCGCGTATCGATTGGTCTGGAGGCCAATTTAACCCTTAAAAATTGGGTTTTACAGGGCAAAAACCTGCGAAATCACGGTTTTTTCAATCAAACGGTCATCTCCCAGTGCAATCAGCGCGAACAGCAGCTCGTCCAGCGTGTCCGCGCGGGCGGTTTTGCGGGCTAGCAGCGGCGTGGCTTGCGGGTTGAGGACAATAAAATCTGCCTCGCAGCCAAGCAGCAGGTTACCAACCACGCCATCGAGCCCGAGCGCCTGGGCTGCGCCTGCGGTGTGTTGCCACCAGAGCTGCCGGGGTGTGAGTGACATGCCTTGCTTGGTTTGACCTTCTCGGCCCACGTAATAGGCCGCCAGCATGGTGTGAAAGGGGCTGAACGAGGTGCCGCCGCCCACGTCGCTGGCCAGGCCGTAT
>JANMIH010000170.1:0-5825 GCA_031375685.1 Polaromonas sp.
TGAAAACTTCGTTTCCAGATAGACGGTTAGGTCTTAGCCAAAATCACTGACGCCCCAATGAACTACCTCTCCACCCGTGGCGAAAAAACACCACGTAAATTCTGCGACATTCTGCTCGAAGGCCTGGCGCCTGATGGTGGCTTGTACCTGCCTGAGCACTACCCGCAAGTCACACCCGCCATGCTGGAGGCCTGGCGTCATTTACCCTATGCTGACCTGGCGTTTGAGGTGCTGTCGCTGTATATCGATGACATTCCCGCGGCTGACCTGAAAGCTATTTGCCGCAAGACCTACACGCAAGACGTGTTTGGCACGGCTGCCATCGTGCCATTACGCCCGCTTGAAGACGGCTTGTTCCTGCAGGCTTTGTCCAACGGCCCGACGCTGGCTTTTAAAGACATGGCGATGCAGTTGCTGGGCAATCTGTTTGAGTACGAGCTGGCAAGGCGCGGTGAAGAGCTGAATATTTTGGGTGCCACCAGTGGAGATACTGGCAGCGCGGCTGAATATGCGATGCGCGGCAAGCGCGGGGTCCAGGTGTTCATGACCTCGCCGCAAGGCAGGATGAGCCCGTTTCAGCAGGCGCAGATGTTCAGCCTGCAAGACGCGAATATTCACAACATCGCAGTTGTTGGTGTGTTTGACGATTGCCAGGACATTGTCAAGGCGGTGTCGAACGATCTGGACTTCAAGCTCAAGTACAAGATTGGGACCGTCAATTCGATCAATTGGGCTCGCCTCATGGCTCAAGTTGTTTACTACTTTGCAGGTTACTTTCAAGCCACAAAATCAAGTGCTGAAAAGGTCAGTTTCACCGTCCCATCTGGCAACTTTGGCAATGTCTGCGCTGGCCATGTGGCCCGCATGATGGGTTTGCCGATTGACTCCCTGGTGGTCGCCACCAATGAAAACGATGTGCTGGACGAGTTCTTCCGCAAGGGTGTTTACCGCGTTCGTACCAGCGTGGACACCCATGAAACCTCCAGCCCGTCGATGGACATTTCCAAAGCGTCCAACTTTGAGCGCTTTGTATTCGACATGCTTGGCCGTGATGGTGTACAAACCAAAGCGCTGTTTCATGACCAGCTCAATGCCAAAGGCAGCTTTGATTTAAGTGCCAACGACGCTTTTAAATCTGCGGCCAAAACCTACGGCTTTATGAGCGGTAAAAGCACCCACGCCAATCGCCTGGCCACCATTCAAAGCGTTCATGCCCAGTTCAATGACATCATCGACACCCACACCGCAGACGGCGTGAAGGTCGCCCGTGAGCACATGCAAGTGGGCGTTCCCATGATCGTGCTGGAGACCGCGTTGCCCATCAAGTTTGCCGAAACAATTGAAGAGGCGCTGGGCAGGTTGCCACCGCGTCCGCCCAGGTTTGAAGGCATTGAGGCGCTGCCCAAGCGCGTCACGCTGATGCCTGCCGATGTGGCTCAAATCAAGTCATACATCGCTCAAAATGTGCATTAAATTGGCCTCTAACCCAATCAATACGCGCGCAAGCAGCTCCTTAATCAGTAGCAGTTTCAAATCTTTGAAGGCGCCAGCATGAACGTTGTCGGGTTCGCTGGGTACTCCGGCTCGGGCAAAACCACATTGGTGGAGCAACTGATTCCCGTGCTTAAATTGCGCGGTCTTCGCGTTTCGGTGGTCAAACATGCCCACCACAGTTTTGACATTGACCGCCCCGGCAAAGACACCCATCGCCACCGAGAGGCGGGCGCATTTGAAGTGGTGGTGGCGTCCAGCCACCGCTTTGCGCTGATGCGTGAATTTGAGCAACCCTCTGACATGACGGTTCACCAGATGATTGCCGAGCTGTATGACGGTGTGGACTGGGTGCTGGTCGAAGGTTTCAAAGACAGTGACTTGCTGAAGATTGAAGTCTGGCGCGCGCCCACGGCGGACTATCCGGGCAAACCAGCGCGTTACATGGATGATGATTTCATCGTCGCCATTGCCACTGATGCGCCTGACCAATTGCCCCACGCCACGCAGCGCCCCGTGCTTGATTTGAATGACGCAGAGGCTGTTGCTGATTATTTGGTCAATGCGCAAGATCGTTTTGTGTACACGTTCGATTGATGTCAACACCTGCACCGCGCCAACCATTAAAACCGCTCGATGAAGCGCTGGGTGAGCTGCTGGGTCATGCCGGACCGTTGGACAAGTCAGAAGTCGTCTTGACGATGGATGCCGATGGCCGCGTGCTTGCGCAAGACGTGGTGGCTGAACTTGACGTGCCTGCGCACGACAACAGCGCGATGGACGGCTACGCGGTGCGCAGTTTGGACTGGGCGAATGCAACGACAGTATTGCAAGTCAATCAGCGCATTGCGGCTGGTAGCAGCGGTACTGCGCTGGCAGCCATGTCTGCAGCTCGCATTTTCACGGGTGCGCCGATTCCCGAAGGAGCGGACGCGGTGGTGATGCAAGAAGACTGCACGACAACTGAGCCCGGCCGCGTATGCATTGCCACCCAGCCCAAAGCTGGGCAGTGGATTCGAAGGCGCGGTGAAGACGTGACATCTGGCCGTAGTGTGCTACATAAAGGGGAGCTTCTTGCGCCCGAATCTCTTGGTCTGGCAGCCAGTATTGGCTATGAAAAGCTGGTTGTCGCCTCGCCTGTGAGGGTGGCGCTGTTTTCAACCGGTGACGAGCTGGTCATGCCCGGTGATGTGGCACCCCAAGACATGAAGCCAGGTGCGATCTACAACTCCAACCGTTTCTTTTTACGTGCGCTGCTCACGCGCTTGGGCTGTACCGTGACAGACATGGGTATCGTGCCCGACAAGCTGGATGCCACCCAAGCCGCCTTGGCCAGTGCCAGCGCAACGCATGACCTGGTGTTGACCAGCGGCGGCGTGTCGGTGGGTGAAGAAGACCACATCAAACCGGCCGTGCAGGCTCTCGGCCAGCTCAATTTATGGCAAATCGCCATCAAGCCCGGCAAGCCCTTTGCGTACGGCAAGATTGGCCAAGCGCACTTTATTGGCCTGCCCGGTAACCCGGTGTCCAGTTATGTAACTTTCTTGCTGCTGGTCAGGCCGTTCATTCGAAAACTGCAAGGCGCTGTTCGATTTGCTCCTGAATCAATAGCTGCTTGCGCGCATTTTGATTGGCCTAAAGCCGACAAACGTCGTGAATTTTTGCGTGTCAAGCGCAACTCAATCGGTGGTTTGGACTTGTTTGATAACCAGAGCTCGGGCGTTTTGACCTCTGCCGTTTGGGGTGATGGCTTGGTGGACAACCCTGCGGGTAAAACCATTTCGCATGGGGACATGGTGCAGTTCATTGCGTTTGCATCACTCATGTCATAGAAGGCCAAACATGCAAGTGACCATCAAATACTTTGCCTCGATACGTGAGGCCATCGGCCAAGCCAGTGAGCAGCGCGAGACCGCCGCCACCACCTTGGCAGGCCTGCGTGATGAGCTGCTGGCTGCTGGTTCGGCTTACGCCTGCCTCGGCCAGGGCAGAGCAGTGCGCATGGCGTTGAATCAGGTCATGAGTGATGAAGCTGCCTTGCTGTCGCCCGCTTGCGAGGTGGCGTTTTTCCCACCCGTCACCGGGGGCTAACATGGTCGCAAGCGTCTCCATTCAGACCGAAGATTTCAATCTGTCAGATGAGGTCGACACGCTCAGAAAAAACGACAAACGTATCGGCGCAATTTGCACATTCACAGGCACGGTGCGTGACCGCAATGATGGATCAGATGTCAGCAGCATGGCGCTGGAACACTACCCCGGCATGACTGAAAAAGCCATTGAAGCCATGATCGATGAGGCTGTCCATCGTTTCGATATTTTTGGCGCCCGCGTGGTACATCGGGTAGGGCTGCTGCAACCACTGGATCAGGTCGTGATGGTGGCTGTGACGTCAGCGCATCGGGGCGAGAGCTTCAAAGCTTGCGAGTTTTTAATGGACTACCTGAAAACCCAAGCGCCGTTCTGGAAAAAAGAGCAAACCCCAGAGGGTGCGCGATGGGTAGATGCGCGGGTGACAGACGATGCGGCGCTGGCCAAGTGGGGCATTCAGGCGAAAAACGCTTGATTTTTTAGTTTGGCACCGGGGGCACAAAAGCTGCCCGCGCCCGGTCTTCAAGTCCTTGCGTCAGCTCCATCAAAAGCAACACCAGTTGCGCTTGCTGCTCGGCAGACAAGGGCTTCATCAGCCTGTCATAGGCACGCTCTGCGGGTTTTTGTGACTGTTTGAGCAGCTTTTCGCCATCCGCAGTCAGCGCTACCGACCAGCTACGCTGGTTTCCTCCGGCGCGTGAGCGTTCGGCCAGCCCGCGTGCTTCCAGGCCACGCAAAACCCGCAGCACCGTGACCTTGTCAAAGCCCAAGGCGCGCGCCAGGCTGGTTTGATCCAGACCGGGCGACGCTTGAAGCACGGTAAGCACGCCAAACTGTGCGGGCGTCAGGCCGACACTGCGGCATTCGTCCTCAAACACAGCGGCAGAAATCTGGTGTGCGCGCCGCAGCAAAAAACCGGGTCGTGCGTAAAGACGGGCAAGGCTTTGATCTGACAAGATTGTTCGAAAGTAGTTGTGCGTTCTGGCAAACTCCGATTGTGCCTTGCTGCAAGACGCTTACATTGGTTAGCATGCCAACCTGATGTCCCTTCATAGCTCTGGAGCTGAACATGTCTGACTTTGTATCTTGTCTTGAAAATTCTGATGCCGCCACTTTTTGGCGACGTGTTGGTTGTGCGGCAGGTTTTGCGCTGGCAACGTCTGTCTGGGCACAACCGGCCCCTGTACCCGCTGCTGGGGCATCCGCACCAGCGGCCAATGCATTGCGGCTGATCGTGCCTTTCACACCCGGCACAGGCATCGACCTGATTGCACGCACCGTTGGCCCCAAGCTGGCCGACAAGCTGGCGCGCCCGGTGCTGGTCGACAACCGTGTGGGCGCATCCGGCAACATCGGCACCGAGGCGGTGGTGCGTGCCGCACCCAACGGCTCGACGCTGCTGGTGTCGGTCAACACGCTGGTGATGAACCGCAGCCTGTATCCCAAGCTGCCGTTTGACCCCATCAAAGACCTGGTGCCCGTCACGCTGACAAGCTGGGGCCAGCTGGTTTTGGTCAGCCATCCCAAAACCACGTTCAAGACGGCCAATGACTGGGTTGCTGCCGCCAGGGCTGCGCCAGGCCGCATGAACTATGCGTCACCCGGCGTGGGCACGCCCCACCATTTGTCGATGGAGTTGCTAAAAAATACATCGGGTGTTTTTCTCACGCATATCCCGTACCGCGGCACTGCGCCAGCTGTTACCGACTTGCTGGGTGGGCAGATTGAAACCATGTTTTTGCCCATTCACGTGGCCTTGCCGCACATCAAATCCGGGCGAATCAACGCACTGGCGATCGGCAGCGACAAGCGCCATCCCCTGTTGCCTGATGTGCCAACGCTGGCCGAGTCAGGCGTGGGCAAAGTCAACGTGGACATGTGGTACGGCATTTTTGCACCACCCGGTACGTCCGCTGCTGAAGTCGCACGGCTGAACAAGGAGATCAAGGACATTCTGGCCACTGATGACGTCAAGCGTGCGTTTCAAACCCAGGGCATTGACCCGGCCAGCAGCTCGCCTGAAGAGTTCAAGGCACTGGTTGAAAAAGACGCGGTGCGCTGGGCGCAATTGATCAAAACTCAAAACATCACCGCTGAATAACACCACATGACCATTGCAATCATCCTAGAAAAAGCAGTTGACCGCTTGAAAACATTTCACAGACCTCATGAACACTCACTTTTTTGTCCTCCATGACCCTCACCTCTTGGGTGATGACGCTATGCACCCGATTGCACCGCGC
>JANMIH010000234.1:0-3861 GCA_031375685.1 Polaromonas sp.
CCCAGCGGCAAAAGTGGTTTGACAACGGGCTGAAAAACGGCAGCGTGAAAGCTTGCGACACATTTACCGCCAAAAACCTGTGAAAAGGTTCAAAAATAGCCAAAATCATCCCATTTCAGTTGTCAAATTGGCTTATATACCAATGAATACGGGCGTAAAAAGCTACTAAATTTATAGCGTTCAACTGCCTGGCATTACATCGGGGGTGCGTGCTATCGGTTGCCCGTCTCAAGGCAATGCCCTGCCAAGCCGCAAAAACGCTCAGGATGCGACAATAGCCTTCTACATGACTTCTTCATTTTCAAATCTTTCCCTGGCTCCCCAGTTGGCCCGCGCCGTCGCCGAGATGGGCTACGAAACCATGACGCCCATTCAGGAGCAGGCCATCCCGGTCGTTCTGGAAGGCAAAGACGTGATGGGTGCAGCGCAAACCGGCACCGGCAAAACGGCAGCATTCGCCTTGCCTCTGCTGCAACGCATGATGAAGCATGAAAACGCTTCCACCTCACCGGCACGCCACCCGGTGCGCGCGCTCGTCCTTTTGCCTACTCGCGAGTTGGCGGTGCAGGTGGCCGAGCAGGTCGAGCTGTATGCCAAATACACCAACCTGCGCAGTGCCGTGGTGTTTGGCGGCATGGACATGAAGCCGCAAACGCTGGCCTTGAAGGCGGGGGTTGAAGTGCTGGTGGCCACGCCGGGTCGTCTGCTGGATCACATTGAAGCCAAAAACGCGGTGCTGAACCAGGTTGAATACGTGGTGCTCGATGAAGCTGATCGCATGCTTGACATCGGCTTTCTGCCCGATTTGCAGCGCATTTTGAGTTATCTGCCCAAGCAGCGCATCACGCTGCTGTTTTCGGCCACGTTTTCACCTGAAATCAAGCGCCTGGCGTCCAGCTACTTGCAAGACCCGGTGACGATTGAAGTGGCGCGCTCAAACGCCACGGCCTCGACGGTAGAGCAGCACTTCTACAGTGTCAGCGCAGACGACAAGCGGCGCGCCCTGCACCAGATCCTGAAATCACGCGGCATGAAGCAGGCCTTTGTGTTTGTCAACAGCAAATTGGGTTGTGCACGTTTGGCGCGCTCGCTTGAAAAAGAAGGCCTGAAAACCACCGCCCTGCACGGCGACAAAAGCCAGGACGAGCGCCTGAAGGCTCTTGAGGCTTTCAAAAGCGGCGAGGTTGATTTGCTGGTGTGTACCGATGTGGCCGCGCGGGGTCTGGACATCAAAGACGTGCCCGCCGTGTTCAATTTTGACGTGCCGTTTAACGCTGAAGATTATGTTCACCGCATTGGCCGTACGGGCCGCGCGGGTGCCTCGGGCCTGGCGGTGAGTTTTGTTGCCAGCAGCGACCAGCGTCTGGTCACTGACATTGAAAAACTCATCAAAACCAAAATCGAGCTGGAGCCGATGGTTTTTGACGAAGACCAGGCGCCCACTGGTCGCATCAACGACGGCAGGCGCATGTACCGCGAGGCTGAAGACGCCTCGCCGCGTGATTCAGCGCCGCGCGAAAGGCGCGAGCCAAGAGAATTCAGGGAGCGCCGTGAAGCGCCGCCGCATCGCCAGGCCGCCGCGCCGCGTGATCCGTTTTTTGACCAGCCCTACGAAAGCACCGCTGCGCCTGATGCGCAACCCGCGTGGGAGGCCGCTGCCAAAGCCGCTCCCGCGCGCAGCGGCATGTCGGCCAACATCAAGCCAAAGAAAAAAGTCGCGGCACTGTTTAAAGTCGGCGCTTAAGTTTTTGCCCCGTCAGCGCTTGCTGACAACTGACCAAGCCACCGTCTGGTGGCTTTTTTCATATGCTTTGCCTATGCTGGCAGCATGATTTTGAAACTCGCCCGGCGCATATACCTCCCCTTGTGGCGAGCCCTGCAGCAATGGCTGGACGCAGACGGTTTGCGCATGAGCGCCGCCATGTCGTTTTACGGCATTCTCAGTCTGGCACCGCTGCTGGTACTGATGGTGGCGGTGCTCGGCTGGTGGCTGGACCGCGCTTACATTGAAACCAGCCTGGTCAATCAGATCAGCAGCGTGGTGGGTGAGCAGGGCGCACAGGTCGTCAAGCAGGCCATTGCCAGCGCTCAGGCCCCGTCTGAAGGCATTACCGCATCGCTGATTGCGTTTGTCCTGCTGCTGTCAGGCGCTACAGGCGTGTTTGCCGAGTTGCAAGACGCCTTCGAGCGGCTTTGGCGGCAGGGCAGCACTCTGGCACCAGCCCAAAAGTGGTGGTACGGCGCCACGCTACGGGTACGCGGTATTGCCTACATATTGGCGTTTGGTTTTTTGTTGTTGATATCGCTGGTTGTGTCAACGGCGCCTGGCTTGGTGTCGGTCTGGGTGGGCAGCTACCTGCCGATTGAAAAAATCGCTTTTGCCATCAACGAGGTGATCTCGTTTGTTTTTTGCGTCGCTTTGTTTGTGGCGCTGATGCGTATGAGCGCTGGGCCCAAACCGGCACTGCGCTATCTGGTGATGGGTGCCTCTGCGGGGGCCGTCCTGTTTGCCGTTGGCAAGCATCTGATGGCGCTTTATTTGTCGACCGCTGCCGTGGTCTCCAGTTATGGGGCGGCGGGCTCGCTGGTGGTGATTTTGATGTGGATTTATTTCTCATCCGCCGTGCTGCTGCTGACGGCCAGCATGGCACGCGCCTGGTGCTATGAGGCATCTGTACAAGTCGCTGTCAGCCCGGTTTTAGAGCCTGTTCGCACTTGACCTGAATCAGTTCAAACGCGCCAGCCGACTGGCCTAACTTGGCCGCTGTCAGGCAGCCGCCCCACACACAACCTGTGTCCAGCGGCAACGTGTTACTGTGCATTTGGGTGGTGCGCTGGTCTGTTTTTGGGTTGTGTGGCATCAGGGTTGACCAGTGACCAAACGCAATCGGCTGGTTTTTGGTCAATCGGTTGGGCAGGGCAAACCACGGTGTAAAACCATCAGGCGGGTTGTCTGCAGGGTCATTGCTGGTGAAGTCCATCAACCCGTCAGCCGTGCAAAACCTCAGGCGCGTCAGGGCGTTGATGATGACGCGCAAGCGGTCGCTCAACGTCAGTGATTCATGCCATGCGGCGGGTGTATTGCCATACATGTCGGTCAGCCTGGTTTTCAGGTCATTACCGCGTAAAACGCTTTGAACCTCTGCGGCCAGTGCCAGCGTTGTCTCAAGCGTCCACTGCGGCAGCACACCCGCATGCACCATCAGCCAGCCATGTGCGTGTATTGCCATCGGGCGGTGACGTAGCCAGTCAAACAAGTGATCGCTGTCATCAGCGGCCATCAGTGCTTGCAGCGTGTCGTTGCGTTTGGGTTTGCGCACGCCTTGCCATACCGCCAACGCATGCAGGTCATGGTTGCCCAGCAGGCATTGCGCGGCATCGCCCAGCGCGCTCAGGCGACGCAGCACGCCCAGCGAGTCTGGGCCCCGGTTGACCAGGTCGCCCAGCAGATACAGCGTGTCGGTGCTGGGGGAGAAATCAATTTCCTCTAACAAACGCGCAAGAGCGGTATTGCAACCCTGGAGGTCGCCAATCAAGTAAAGTGACATGTGTTTATTTTGTACCGGATCGTATGGACTTTTTGCTGATTGCCTTTTTAACGCTGCTCAACGGCGTGTTCGCCATGTCTGAAATGGCGTTGTCGGCCAGTCGCAAGGCCAGGTTGGCGGCCATGGCGGAGTCGGGCGACAAAGGGGCTGTGGCTGCCTTGGGCCTGATGGACAACCCGACACAATTTTTATCATCGGTACAAGTGGGCATCACCTCCATTGGCATGGTCAACGGCATCATTGGCGAGGCGGCTTTCAGTGGTGGCTTGTCGGTGTGGCTGCAAAGCCTGGGTTTGCCATTGCGTGGCTCAGA
>JANMIH010000280.1:0-1664 GCA_031375685.1 Polaromonas sp.
GGCCTCCAAAGCTTGACTTTGAGCCTGAACTTGACGCCTCTTGGCTTCACCCATTTGGTGACTCCCTCAAATCCGTTGAAACTGGCTTGTAGTCTAGCTTGCAGGCCGTTTATGGCCTGTCAACTGCCGGAAATAGGATAACTGTTTGTGCCCGTATTCCAATCGCTTCAAGTCTTTTCTTCATAGATAAAACATCCCTGTCCTTGCTCAGCAGCAAGGCACTGTGATGAACCGCCAGGTCGATAAATTTCTGATCATCTGCATCGCTGCAGGTGACTCGGGCTTTCGGGGCGACAACGACGATACGGGCGTGCAGGTCAAATTTGGCCAGCACGTCTGTCAAAGTCAGTTTGTAGAACGTCAATCGAGCGGCAATTTTGGGGTAGACCAGCACGCGGGCGAGTTCATCCCGCATGGGCTGAGTGGCCAGCCAGTTGAGTTCGTTTTTTGCCAGCGCTTGCCGGATGGGTTCGGCAATCGGGTCGTTAAAAACGAAAACGTCCAGGACGATGTTGGTGTCCAGGACAACTGACGCTCCCCCTGTTGTCGCGCACTTCGTGTCGCTCCCTCTCCCCTCCGGGGACGGCGCCTTGTGCCCCGGCAAAGCCGGTTGCACGGCCCCCGCTGGGTTGGGCTTGCTTGTGACTTCCGCGTTCAATTCAGTTCGCTGCGGTCAGCGGGCTTGTCGCGAGCCGACCCAGCCACCATGTCGAACCTGAACAGGCGGCATTCGATCGGGCCGTTCCACATCGGGACCCGGCGCGAGTCTTTCAGGCGCATTTTGCTCGGCAGCTTGAGGTCTGGCGTCAAGACATGAGCTGTCCAGCCGGCGTAGTTTTTCTTCCAGTGGGTGGCGAGTTTGGGGAAGAACTCTGACGCCTCTTCGCCGCTGTCAGTTTGCGCGAGTTCGCGGCCCTTGGGTTGGTCATGCGCGGTGCTGGCTTGTACGGGCAAACCAAACTCGTCGATCACCTGGCCCTGAAACTGCGCGCGTTTTGGCGCACCCGCTACGCCCGCCACATCAATCCGCTCCCCATACGGCGGGTTGACCAGCATCACACCCGACGCGACGGGCGGCATACGCTCCAGCGCGTCACCACCTCTGAACTGTACGGCGTTCGCCACGCCTGCACGCTCGGCGTTGCGTTCGGCAAAGTCGACCATCCTGAACGACACGTCGCTGCCAAATACCTCGGCTGTTGGCTCAGTGATCAATGCTTCGGCTTGGTCGAGCAGGCCGTCCCAGACGTGGGCTTGAAACGGTAAATACTTTTGAAACGCGAATTTGCGGTTGATGCCCGGCGCAATGTTGCAGGCGATTTGTGCGGCCTCAATCGCAATCGTGCCAGAGCCGCAGCAGGGGTCATACAACGCCACGCCTTGTTTGGCCAGTACGTCCCATCCACTGGCGGCAATCATGGCGGCGGCCAGTGTTTCCTTCAAGGGCGCATCACCCACGTCTTCGCGCCAACCGCGTTTGAACAATGGCTCGCCAGACGTGTCGATGTAGACCGTGACGGTGTCGACCGTTAAGTGAACGTAGACCCGCACATCGGGCCAGCGGGTGTCGACACTGGGGCGCACGTCATCGTACTTGTGCCTGAAGCGGTCAGCTATCGCGTCTTTGATTTTTAACGCGGCAAAGTTCAGACTGGTCAGCGGGC
>JANMIH010000254.1:0-12140 GCA_031375685.1 Polaromonas sp.
TGTTGAAGTAATACGGCTGGCTGACCTCAAAACCGCTGGTGCTGTCCAGGTTAAACGTGGGCGGCAGCAAGCCGGACTTGCGCTTGTCACTGAGCGGGAAACTGATGGTCGGAAACGCCAGAATCGGCACGTCTTTAAAGCGCAGCACCGCGCCTGTGGCCTCACCGGTTTCAGACTCTTTGTCAAACTTGAAGCTGGTGCCGCTGAGCACCCAGGCGGGCTCCCAGGTTGTTTCGTCCGTGCGCTCGCAGGTGGTGAAAGTTGCCTGGCGCGCCACCAGACGCTGGTCATCAATAAAGTCAATGCGCTCGGCCGTTCCATTGCCGCCGTTGGACAAAAACCGGTAGGTGGGGCTTAAAAAATAACCCTCAAAAGTGTCAATTTTCAATTGCAGCTCAGGGCCACTGAACAGGTTGCCGCCGCTGTTAATACGCACATTGCCACGGCTGATGGTTTGGTCATCCGGCTGGTAGTACTCAATGCGGTCAGCACGTATGGCGTTTTTGCCCTGGCGCACTTCAGCGTTGCCGTCAATGATGGTTTCCAGGTCAGTGCGGCCAGAAATGCGGTCACCAAACACAAAGGTCGGCGGCTTGGCGGCTTTGTCGTCTGGCGGTGTTTCAGCCAGCATGGGCGTGCTTTTCAGCACCAGCGGCGCATCATCAACACCTGCGCCCTGCGCTACCCCATCGAGTGCTTGCGCCCAAGCAGGCGCGCCCAGCATCCCAAGGCCACTGGCAGACACCAGACAGAGAACGGCACGACGCACCGAGGAGGCAATAAAAAGCTGGCGGGATGCGCGGCGCATCATGAATAAGAGTTAAACCCGTTTGTAGAATCAGGCATGATTATCCATGACCGCCCAGCCGCCATGCAGGCAGCAACCCATGCGCCCATTGTCTGGCAGGACCCGGCGCGAGAGCAGGCTTTTAGCGCCTGGCTGCAAGCCACTGCGCCCGCCCACGCGCTAGACGTTGCCAGCCTGCGCCTGGCCTCTGCTGACGCCAGTTTCAGGCGCTATTTCAGGATCGACGCGAACCCGGCCAGTTGCATCATCATGGACGCGCCGCCCGACAAGGAAGACTGCCAGCCGTTTGTCCAAGTCGCTGGCCTGATGGCTGATGCTGGCTTACCTGCCCCGCGCGTGCTGGTCTGGGACGCGGCCGCTGGCTTCATGTTGCTGAGCGACCTGGGCGCACAAACCATGATGGAAGTCATCACACCGCCCCTGGCCGTTGACGCGGTGGCTCAGGCCACCCAGACCCACTACGAGTTGTACGTGCAGGCCATTGACACACTGGTGCGCTGGCAACTGTCGTCAAAGCCCGGTGTGCTGCCGCCCTTTGACAATGCGCTGCTGTCACGTGAGCTGGCGTTGTTCCCCGACTGGTATGTGGCGCAGCACCGCAGCTTTGCGTTGACGACAGCCCAGCAAACCGTGCTGGATGACGCGTTCAAACACATCAAGGCCAGCAATTTGCAGTCGCTGGGTGGTGCGCAGGTGTTTGTGCATCGCGACTACATGGCCAGAAACCTGATGGTGGCTGATGGCAAGCTTGGCGTGCTCGATTTTCAGGACGCGGTCTACGGCCCCATCACCTACGACATTGCCAGCCTGATGCGTGACGCCTTTTTGACCTGGGAAGAAGACTTTGTGCTCGACATCACGGTGCGCTACTGGCAACAGGCGCGCAAGGCCGGGCTGCCGGTGGGCGACGACTTTGGCGAGTTTTACCGCGCGGTGGAATGGATGGGCCTGCAGCGCCACTTGAAAATCCTTGGCATTTTTGCCCGCCTGACGCTGCGCGACGGCAAACCCAAGTACCTGGCGGACACGCCTCGCTTCATAAAATACGTGCGCGCCACCGCTGCCCGCTACCGCCAGCTGGGCCCGCTGATGGTGCTGCTGGACGCGATTGAAGGCAACGAGACACGGGTCGGGTACACGTTTTAGCCAATCAAAAACAATAGCTGCTTGCGCCCGTATTGATTGGGCTAAAGCCCTTTTTGATAGCTTAAAACAGCTCAAAAGCTGTTGCGCAGCAGCATCGCCTTACACAGGCAATTGCTGTTTGGCTTGCAGGTAGTGGTGGGTGAACACATCCAGATAAGCCTCAAGCGCCTGCCCCGCCAGCGCATCGCCGCCAAGCACCAGACACATCGCCCCAACTTCAGACGTACACAAGTGCCCATCGCGCTGCGAGCGCCGCAGCTTGTAGTTTGAGAGTTGTTCGCTCTGCAAACTCAGCACCGGCAGCTTGTCCAAGTAAGGGCTTTTGCGAAACATCTTGCGCGCCTCGGGCCAGGTGGCGTCCAGCAGCACAAACAGCGGGCGCTTGGTGGTTGCGGTTTGCACCTGGGTCACCACCCGCTCAGGCGCTACAAACTCGCCCGGAAACACCAGATACGGCTGCCACTGCTCATCTGTCAGCAAGTCCAGCAGCGCTGGGTCCACCTCGGTGCGCGCCCAGCCAAAGGCGAATGTGTCGGCCACCACATCGGCCACCAGCCAGCCCGTGTTGCTGGGCTTGAGCGCTTCAATGTCGGCCATGATCAAACACACGCCCGCCCGACACGGCACGTTGGGGCGCAAGGCGCAAAGGCAGTGGCTGACCACCAGGCGGCAACCCGCGCAACGCTCAACTTTAGAGCCGCCCCGCGCCAAAAATGGCTTGGTGCTGCGCGCCAGCCGGGCGGTGCGCAAACGGCTGACAGCGTGCGGCGTACGGTCGATACAAATGACCCGGACTCGGCTTACTTTGCAGGCCGGTGCAACGCACAAATCTTGTTGCCGTCCGGGTCACGCAGGTAAGCCAGGTAAAGGTTGCCCGCCGGGCCCTCGCGAAAGCCCGGCGGCTCTTCGCAGCTTGTGCCGCCGTTGGCAATGCCTGCCGCATGAAAAACCTCGCCCTGCTCAGCCGACTGTACCACAAACCCGATGGTGCTGCCATTGCCATGCGTGGCGGGCTCGCCATTGATCGGCGTGGTGATGGCAAACGTGCCTGTGGGGCTGCGGTAAAAGTAGCGGTTTTTGTTGGCCACGCCTGGTCCCAGGCCCAGCGTGCCCAGCAGCGCGTCGTAAAACTTGCGCGAGGCCTCAAGATCATTCACACCAAGCATCACATGACTGAACATCGTTGTCTCCGTTTTAAAGTGCTCTACGAGCGGATGGCTATCTGTTAGATGGTAGCCCAAACTTTATACAGATTAAACACACTGATGCAGCTGATCAGCGCGCCGACCAGCATCAACAACGTTTTTGCTTTCAGGTATTTGGTCATGCAGGCGGCAAATGGCGCTGCCACCAGCCCGCCCGTGGCCAGACCTGCCACCAGCACCCAAACGGTTGCATCCAGAATCGACAGGAAAGACGCCGCCACCGTGACGGTGAGAAAAAACTCCGCCAGATTGACCGAGCCGATGGTGGTGCGCGGATCATTGCCCGCACCCACCAGCGATGTGGTGACGATGGGGCCCCAGCCACCGCCGCCGGTGGTGTCCATCAAGCCGCCCACCAAAGCCAGTGGCGCGACCTTGCGAGGCGAAATGTCGCGCCGCGATGCCGAGCGGTCAGCCTGCCTGAAGGCTTTGCTGAACACATAAACACCCATCAGCAGCAGGTAGGCGCTGACGACCGGTTTTAGCACTGCTGCATCAACCTGACCCAAGATATAAACCCCGATCAGCGCGCCCACGATGCCCGGCAACAACAGGCTTAAAAACAGGGTTTTGCTGACGTTGCCCAGCCGCAGATGCGACACGCCAGACACCCCCGTGGTAAACACCTCTGCCAAATGCACCGCACCGCTGGCCATGGCAGGTGGCGCCCCAGCCGCCAGCAAAAAGCTGCTGGACGTGATGCCGTAGGCCATGCCCAGCGCCCCGTCAATGGCTTGTGCCAGCAAGCCCACTGCCACCGCCGTCCAGAACATCGGGTCGTGCAGGGTTTGCCTGACCAGCGCCATGCCGGTTTGGTCATGCTCACCCATAAACAGGCGGCGCATCAGGTAAACCACCAGCCCGGTCAGCACGCCCACCACGCCAAACGTCAGCAGCTGCATCACCGGGCGATCAAAAGCGTGGATCACCTCGTATTCAATCGGCGGCAACGCCAGCGCGTCATGCTCAGCGTTGGCGGACGGCTGGTTAAGGTCAAGGTGGCGAATTTTCATGGGGCTTTTGAGCGGGGCGAAGTTAAAAGACGCGCCATGGTAGTTGGCTGGTGGCCGGGCCACAAAGACTGTTTAGTCATTTGCTTATTCGGCTGGTGTAGGGCCGTTCAGGCTTTCGCTGCAAGCCAGCGCATCTTCTGTCAAACTGAACTTTTACATTCAGTAAACAACCGATGCCGACTAAAAATTCCCGCTTGTTTCATAGATCACGTTTGCTGGTTGTGGGCCTGCTTGGCCTGACGAGCCTGTTCGGGCTAGGCGTGCAAGCCGCCAGCCCAGCGCTGACAGAATCTGCCCTCAAACCAGAAGCCCCAGCCGCCCTGTCTTACCCCGCTACTGAAGCACTGGCCGTTGACCCGACGCTGTACACCAGCCAAACTTTTGACTGGACCGACACTGTCAGGGCCCGCAGCGTGCCCGCCAAGCTGTACCTGCCCACCGGGCAGATCAAACCCGGCGCGCTGCCCCTGGTGGTGTTTTCTCACGGCATTGGCGGCTCGCGTGACGGCTACAGCTACCTGGGCAGCTACTTTGCCGCCAACGGCTACGCCAGTTTGCATGTGCAGCATGTCGGTAGCGACCGCCAGCTTTGGCGCGGTAGCCCACTGAGCCTGGTTTTCAGACTGACCGAAGCCGCGCAAGAAACCGAGGCTCTGAACCGCGTCAAAGACGTCAAATTTGCCCTGACCCGCCTGCTGGCCGAGCCGGTTGGCAGCAACATCAACACCCAGCGCCTGGTGGCGGCTGGCCACTCGTATGGTGCCAACACCAGCATGCTGCTGGCCGGTGCGCAGGTCAGCAACGCACCGTATCTGGCCAAAGACCCACGCTTTAGCGCTGCCATTTTGATATCTGCCCCGCCGTTTTACGGCATGGGCAACCCGCAAAACATCGTCTCCAGCATCGATGTGCCCACCCTGCACATCACCGCCACCGCAGACGACATTGAAATCCCCGGCTACAACTCTGGCGTGGCCGACCGCGTCACGCTGTACCAGGCCACCGGCACAGCTCCGAACACTGGCAGCCGCGCGGCCAAAGTGCTGGCGGTGTTCAAAGACGGCTCTCACAGCATCTTTACCGACCGCATGGGCACCGGCGGCGCAGCCCTCAACCCCAAAGTCAAAGTAGCGACACGCCAGTTGGCCGTGGCTTTTTTAAACGCCCTGCACGCCAAAGACCTGCTGGCGCTGGACAAATGGACTGGGCAGCACGCAGACATCGTGGCACGGTTTGAGAAGGCTGCGTTTTAGGGTTTTTGAGGCAGCAATATACTATTAATTTAGTAGCTGCTTGCGCCCGTATTTATTGGGCTAGATGCGCTTTTGATAGTTTGGAATGGCCTGAAAAGGCTTGGAAATGTTAGTTTCACGTTAAGTCAATTGGATTCTGACTCTGATTCTTTCCTGATTCTTTTGGGGCAGCAAACAACCTGCGCCTGAAACGTCAGGCGTTGCAGATCATGCTTGTGGGACATTTCTGATTGCGTGTTTATCACCGCAACGCAGTGAAATCGCCATCCCATAATGCGCGATGAATAAAAGTTCTCGAACCTTTTGGGTGGGTATTTCCATCGCTCTGGTCACTGCGGCAGGCTTGCTCCTCGCGTTGAATTTTTCGGCTGGAGAGAAAAAAATCAACCAGCAACTGCCAAGGCTGTATTCAACCAGCGATCCACAATTCATCCGCGCGATGGACGGCCTTCTGGGCCGCGGCGTCGTCGCAGGAAACCAGGTTCAGGAGCTGTTGAACGGCGACCAGATTTTCCCGTCCATGTTGCAGGCCATTGGCAGTGCCAAGAAAACGATCACCTTTGAAACTTATATCTATTGGTCTGGCCGAATAGGGTCAGAGCTTGCCGACGCGCTGGCCGAGCGAGCGCGAGCCGGGGTCAAGGTTCACGTGTTGATGGACTGGGTTGGCAGCGGCAAGATAGACGACGCATTGCTTAATAAGATGAAAGACGCCGGTGTAGACATCCGCAAATTTCACAAACCGGCCTGGTACAACATGGCCCGTCTGAACAATCGCACCCACCGCAAGCTGTTGATGGTCGACGGCACCGTCGGGTTTACGGGGGGCGTAGGCATCGCCCCAAAGTGGGACGGTGCGGCGCAAGACGCAGACCATTGGCGGGACTCACACTTTCGGGTGGCAGGGCCCGTCGTTTCGCAAATGCAAGCCGCCTTCATGGACAACTGGATCAAAGTATCGGGCGAAATTCTGCATGGCGAGTCTTATTTCCCAACCCAGCAGCCCGCAGGCAACAGCCCTGCTCAAATGTTTTTCAGCTCGCCGACCAGCGGCAGCGAAAACATGGCGCTGATGTACCACCTGGCCCTGACAGCAGCAGAAAAAACCGTGGACTTGTCTATGGCTTACTTCGTGCCCGATGCGCTCAGCCAAAAGATTTTGGTGGACGCTTTAAAGCGCGGCGTGCGAGTCCGGCTGATCACGCTAGGTCCTATTACCGACACAGAAACCGTGCGCGCAGCATCACGGCAAACATGGGGACCCTTGCTGGCCGCAGGCGCAGAGATCTATGAATTTCAGCCGACGATGTACCACTGCAAAGTCATGATTGTTGACAACCTCATGGTCTCCGTCGGCTCAACCAATTTCGACAGTCGATCCTGCAGATTGAATGACGAGGCCAACCTGAATATTTATGTCGGTGCCATGGCAGCCAGGCAAACCACGGTTTTTGAAGACGACCTCAAACGATCGCGACGCGTGACATTTGAAGAGTGGGCCAATCGCCCGTTGAAGGAAAAGGCTAAAGACTGGATGGCCTCGGCCTTTCGCTCGCAACTTTGATCAGAGCTGTGCGGGCATGCTATATGTTCAGGATCTGTTTACCCACGTATTTATTGAATTGCAGGCGGTTTTGATAGTTGAAAATGGCCTGAAAAGAATCAAAAGTCGTGTTTGAAGCCGTGAATTTGACCGGAACCATGCCTAAAAATTTTTTTGGGCCGTTTTACAGAGTCGAATTGGCCTCTAGCTCAATAAATTCGGGCGCAAGCAGCTATAAGTAATATAGCGATTCAGTTAAACCAACTCAGCCTACCGTCGGCAACCCGCCGCCCGCCTACGTTCGTCAGCCCCGCCTGCCTACGCGCAGCAGCCCAAACCGTATTCACAGTGGGGCATGGTCAAACTTAAAATCAGCACACCTGCAAATCCACCGCCACCCGCACAGCGCGCCCGTGTCGGCAAGCCGCCCACGCCGCGCGATGCAGCCGTTGAGGCAAAGCTGCAAATGCCCAATGAACGGGACGAGTCGGTGGCCGGCGCAGCGACCATAACGGCTGATGCGCCTGACCCAGTGATTGAGCAGGCAGCGGTTGATGTGGCGCGGGGTTTGCAGGACACGAGCAAAGCGGTTGAGCTAAATACGGCTTACAAGAAGCTCAAATAGGCTGGGCTGCAGGATTCCCGCCTTCGCGGAAATGACGGGTAGTTTAGGGCAGATTTGGCGGTTTTTGGTCGTTTTTGGGCTGAAAAAAGGCCGTTTTCAGGTGTCAAATCGGCCTCTAGCCAAATAAATACGGGCGCAAGCAGCTACTGAATATATAGCGCTTGCTGCCTGCTACGCAGGCGCTTCAACCCGCCCGCCAGGATGCGTGGCCAGCCTGGCAGGGTCGCGGCCATGGGTGGGGGCCGGGTCTGCCCACGGCCAGCCGCCGAACTGGGTTTGCTGGTAGTCGGCGATGGTTTGGCGTATCTCGGCCTGGGTGTTCATGACGAAAGGGCCGTACTGGGCGACTGGCTCTGCAATCGGCTTGCCCTGCAGCAGCAAAAACTCGGCTTCTTCAGGTCCATTGACCAAGTCAACCGGCACATCGCCTTGCAACTCAATGGCGCTGTGGCTGCCCACGCTTTGCCCGCCGACCGTGATGGATTGGCCTTTGAAAAAATACAGGTTGCGCCGCGTGCTCGCGTTGGCGGCTGGTAGCGTGAAGCATGCGCTTGGCGCCATGCGCAGCGTGAATATGGCGACGTCGGCTTTGGCTTGCGCTGCCCATGAGTCGGGGGGCGGGCTCAAAGCTTTGACTGGCCCGTCAGTATCAGCCAGCTGGCCTGCAATGACGGACACGCACGTCTGCAAACCGTTCGCGTCTTCAACCATGCGGCCGGGAATGTCGTTGGCCCAGAACATGCTGAAGTGGGGGTCCACCATTTTGCTCATCGCGGGCAGGTTGAGCCAGATCTGAAACAGCTCCAGCGGGTTGGGTGCGTCAACATCAAGCAACGGGAACATCTCTGCGTGCACGATGCCTTTGCCTGCGGTGAGCCACTGCACGTCGCCCTGCCCAAAGCGGGCGGTGGCGCCCAGTGAGTCTGAATGGTCTATCAGCCCCTTGCGCACAATCGTCACCGTTTCAAACCCCCTGTGCGGGTGTGCGGGAAAGCCGGGCACGCTGTGGCCGTGGTACATGCTCCAGCCGTCCTTGCGGCTGAAGTCCTGACCCATGTTACGCCCGGCCAAGGATGCCTTGGGGCTCATGTCGGCATTGGCGGCGGGGTAAGCGTCGTCGTGGTACGCGCAAAACAAAAACGGGTCCAGCGTGGGCCACTGGTGGCCCAGGGGCAAGGTGTTGAGAATGGGTGTCATGTTAGTGATGTGGTGGTTAAAACAGAATTGGCAAGTGCGCGTTATTTAGCGCGACTGCCCAGCACAGCTGCACCCAGTATCAGCACTGTGGCCAGGCCAATGACCCAGGTTAAAGGCCTGCCAGTGGCAAACATCAGCAGCACGGTGGATGCCAGTGGCGTGATATAGCTCAGTATGCCGATCTTGCGGGCATCGCCTTTTTTAAGCGCTGCGTCCCACAAGTAAAAAGCTGCACCCAGCGGGCCCAAGCCCATCAACACCATCAGCAGCCAGTCGCGTGCATTGAGCGCCACGGGTGGCTCAAGCAGCGCATGGCACAGCAACTACAGCACGCCAGATACGAGGCCGAACAGGCCAATGGCCGCCGTGGGAAAGCCGCGGCCTTGCACGGTCATGCGCTTGCCCATGAGTGAATAACTGGCCCAGATAATGGCCGAAGCCGCCGCCGGGATGTATCCCCAAGCAAAGCCTTTGCTCACCAGGCCTTGCAAGCCTGAGGCCAGCAAGGTGTCACCCAGAATCGCAATGGCAGCGCCCAAGAAACCTGCACAAGCAGCTATTAAATGTGTAGCAGTCAATTTGATGCCGGGTAAAAAGAGCGGTGCCATCAGCACAATGCCCAACGGCCACAGGTAGTTGGCCAGATTGGCTTCTACCGCCGGGGCGTGGCGCAATGCGATGAACAGAAAAAAGTGAAACCCAAACAGGCCGTAAACCCCAAGTGCCAAAGCAGACAGGGACACGCGCCACTGCCTGACAAACGGCCAGGCGGGAATGCTACCCACCAGCAGGGCAATGCCCGTCAGCAAGAACGGCGGCACATGCGCCAGCAGCGTGCCCAGTACGGCCAGGGACGACCACAGCGCGATGGCAATGAGGGCAAGCAGGGTGGGGCTGGAGCGCATGGTTTGATCTTATGAAAAAAGGGGGCGACGGTGCTGCTTGTCTTTGACTTCTTGACAACACATGAGGTCATCATAAAAAAGCCCCGGCCTGTTGTTTAAACAAGCCGGGGCTTTTCAAGTCAAGTGCGGCTCAAGCCGCGTTTTGATTACTCGCTGGCAGCGCTTTCAACGTCAGCACCTGCGGGCATCGCTTCGAGTTCTGCCGCTTCAGCCTCAGCAATGGCGCGGCGCTCGGCGTCGTCCATCTGGTCTTTGGCTTTGCGCGCCTCGTGGTAGGCCATGCCGGTACCAGCTGGGATCAGGCGGCCCACAATCACGTTTTCTTTCAGGCCGCGCAGCTCGTCGCGCTTGCCCATGATGGCAGCCTCGGTGAGAACACGGGTGGTTTCCTGGAAGGAAGCCGCTGAAATGAACGAGTCCGTAGACAGCGATGCCTTGGTGATACCGAGCAGCAGGTTGGTAAACGTGGCAGGTATTTTGCCTTCAGCGCGCAGGGCGTCGTTCATGTCCAGCATGGCTGAACGCTCGACCTGCTCACCCGCAATGTATGCAGAGTCACCGACGTTATCGACCACCACGCGGCGCAGCATCTGGCGAACAATCACTTCAATGTGCTTGTCGTTGATCTTCACGCCTTGCAAGCGGTAAACGTCCTGCACTTCGTCGACGATGTAGCGGGCCAGCTCTTCCATGCCCAGCAAACGCAAGATGTCTTGCGGGTCGGCAGGGCCGTCCACAATCGACTCGCCCTTGTTGACAACCTGGCCTTCGTGCACCAGGATGTTTTTCTCCTTCGGCACCAGGTCTTCCCATACTTTGCCTTCTGGGTCGGTGATTTGCAGGCGAATCTTGCCTTTGGTCTCTTTACCAAACGACACGGTACCGGTCATCTCTGCCAATGTGCCTTTGTCCTTAGGCGTACGGGCTTCAAACAGCTCGGCAACACGCGGCAAACCGCCGGTGATGTCGCGCGTTTTCTGGCCTTCAATCGGGATACGGGCCAGTACCTCGCCGGGGCCCACGTCCTGACCATCACGCACCTGAACCAGCGCACCAATCTGAAAGCCAATCGTTACCGAGTGATCGGTGCCGGGGATTTTGACTTCGTTGCCAGTGGCATCTATCAGCTTGACGCCTGGGCGGATGACTTTGGTCGCGCCGCGACGTTTCGGGTCAATCACCACCAGGGTTGACAAACCGGTCACGTCGTCAACCTGGTGGGCGACGGTCACGCCTTCTTCAACATTCTCGAACTGCGCTTTGCCCGCGAATTCGGTGATGATCGGACGGGTCAATGGGTCCCAGTTGGCCAGAATCGTACCGGCCTTGATGGTCTGGTCTGCCTTGACAGACAAAATCGCACCGTACGGTACTTTGTGGCGCTCGCGCTCACGGCCATGCTCGTCGGTGATGATGATTTCGCCGGAACGGGCAATCACCACCAGCTCTTTTTTGCTGTTGGTGACATAGCGCATGGGTGCGTTAAAGCCAACCACGCCGTTGGACTTGGACTCCACGCTGGACGCAATCGCCGCGCGTGATGCTGCGCCACCGATGTGGAAGGTGCGCATTGTCAGCTGCGTGCCGGGCTCGCCAATCGACTGGGCAGCGATGATACCGACAGCCTCACCGATGTTGATCAGTCCACCACGACCCAAGTCGCGGCCATAACACTTGGCGCACAGGCCAAAGCGGGTTTCGCAGTTCAGTGCGGTGCGTACCTTGACTTCGTCAACGCCAGCAATTTCCAGCTCTTCAATCATGTCTTCGTCGAGCAGAACGCCACGAGCCGCCAAAACAGAGCGGTTTTCCGGATGCAGCACGTCTTCAACCACCGTGCGGCCCAGGACGCGGTCGCGCAATGACTCGATGACTTCGCCGCCCTCAACGATGGCGCGCATGACCGAGCCTTCGTGGGTGCCGCAATCGTCTTCAGTCACCACCAGGTCTTGCACCACGTCGCACAAGCGGCGGGTCAGGTAACCAGAGTTGGCAGTTTTAAGTGCTGTGTCGGCCAGGCCCTTACGCGCGCCGTGGGTGGAGATGAAGTACTCCAGCACGTTCAATCCTTCGCGGAAGTTGGCGGTGATCGGCGTTTCAATGATCGAGCCGTCAGGCTTGGCCATCAAACCGCGCATACCAGCCACCTGGCGAATCTGCGCTGGTGAGCCGCGCGCGCTGGAGTCGGCCATCATATAGATGGAGTTGAACGACTCTTGCTCGACTTCCTTGCCGTGGCGGTCGATGACCTTTTCTTTCGACAACTGGCCCATCATGACCTTGGAGACTTCGTCACCTGACTTGCCCCAAATGTCGACCACCTTGTTGTAGCGCTCGCCAGAAGTTACCAGACCCGAGACATACTGCTGCTCGATTTCTTTGACTTCTTTTTGCGCGCGCGCAATGATGGCGCCTTTTTCTTTGGGCACCAGCATGTCTTCGATG
>JANMIH010000306.1:0-2019 GCA_031375685.1 Polaromonas sp.
TGAATACGGGCGCAACCAGCTATTGAATCAGTAGTAAAAAGAATGCTCCCGAGACTGATTATCCCGTGACTTGCCGCCAAGCGCCCGATAATCAGTGCATGAACCTGCATCTGTCTTTGAAGTGGCTTGCTGTCTGCGGCACTCTCTTTCTGAACCTGGTGAATCCGGCAGCAGCCCAGACCCTGCCGCCTGAAGTTGAAGCCGCACTGGCCCGAGCCAAAGTCCCGCGTGAGGCGCTGGCTGCCATCGTTATCGATGCCGCGCCTTTGGCCAATGGCAAAACAGTCCCGCTTTTAAGCCACCGCGCCAGCGCGTCGGTCAACCCCGCGTCGGTCATGAAGCTGGTGACCACTTACGCGGGGCTGGAACTGCTGGGCCCGGCCTACACCTGGGCCACACCCGTGTACGTTGATGGCACTGTCAAAGACGGCGTGCTGACCGGCAACCTGATCATTCAGGGCCGTGGCGACCCCAAGCTGGTGCAGGAGCGGCTGTGGCTGCTGCTGCGCCGCGTGCAGGGCCTGGGCATCAAAACCATCACCGGCGACATTCTGCTGGACCGCAGCGCCTTTGCTGTCACACCGCAAAGCCCGGCAGACTTTGACGGCGAGCCATTGCGCCCTTACAACGCCGCGCCCGATGCGCTGCTGCTGAACTTCAAGTCGGTGGTGATGACCTTTGTGCCCAACCCGGGTGCGGGCGTGGCCAGTGTCAGCTTTGAACCGCCGCTGGCCAATGTGCAAATGCAGGCCAGTGTGCCGCTGGCCGCTGGCAAAACCGCCGCCACGCTGGCTGAATGTGGTGACTACCGCAGCGCCTTGCAGGCTGATTTCAGCGACCCGTTTCGCATCAGTTTCAAAGGCAGTTACCCGGCAGGCTGTGGTGAAAAGGTCTGGCCTGTGGCTTATGCTGACCCGGCCAGCTACGCCGAGCGAGCCGTGGCCGGCATGTGGGCCGAGATTGGCGGCAAGCTGGGCGGCCGGGTGCGGGACGGCCGCGCACCTGCCAGCGCCAAGCCTGCTTTTGAAATGACATCGCCAACCCTGGCCGAGGTGATTCGCGACATCAACAAGTTCAGCAATAACGTGATGGCCCAGCAGCTGTTTTTAAGCCTGAGTCTGAATGCAACTGCACCCCCTGGCCCAGCCAGCCTGGACGCCTCACGCAATGTGCTGCAAGCCTGGTGGCGCGAACGCTTTGGCGCACAAGACATGCCCGTACTCGACAACGGCTCGGGCCTGTCGCGCCAGGAGCGCATCACACCGCAGGCTTTGGCCCGCATGTTGCAAACCGCCTATCTGTCAGGTGCCATGCCCGAGCTCATGGCGTCGCTGCCCATTACCGGCGTGGACGGCACGCTGCGGCGCAGCAAGTCGCGCGTATCCCAGGGTTGGGCGCATTTAAAAACTGGCAGTCTGCGCGATGCCAGCGCGCTGGCAGGCTATGTTCACACGCCTAGCGGCAGACGTCTTGTGCTGATCGGCATCATCAACCATCCCAACGCTGCTGCTGCCCGGCCCGCGCTGGAGGCGCTGGTCGACTGGACCGTTAAAGAGGGATCCAAATGAATACAGGCTACATCGACCTGATTGGCTCTGTCGCCGCCGTGCTGACCACGGCGAGTTTTATTCCACAAGCCTGGCACAGTTTTAAAACCCGTGACGTCAGCGGCATCTCACTTGGCATGTACAGCGTGTTTACGTTGGGTGTGGCGCTTTGGCTGCTCTATGGCGTGTTGTTGCAATCGTGGCCACTGATGATTGCCAACAGCATCACCCTGGTGCTGGCCGCTGCCATTTTGGGGATGAAGTTGCGCTTTGGCTGATCTGGATCGTGCGTGAGATTCAAAAAGTTACAAACCAACGGTATTTTTTTATGTATTACCTGAATCCGTGAGCCGATAGCCCACCCGCCCGATATTCATTTGAATTTCTCGTTGAAATCCAATTTCGTTTCAAATTTTGTCTGTCGCCATGCATCGAGTTCCTCAAACCACACGATGCGTGCACCGTCGCACAC
>JANMIH010000346.1:0-6089 GCA_031375685.1 Polaromonas sp.
TGAATACACACCGCGCAGCCGGGACAAGGCCAGCGACAAGCGGTCTTTCTCTAACCGCTGAGGGGCATCGTTGGGCGGGTAACCTTGCATGGTGGCGTAAATGCAGGCACCAATCGCGTAAATATCAGTCCACGGGCCCATCGACGAGTCGCGGCGGTACATCTCGGGCGCGGCAAAACCGGGCGTGTACATGGGGCGGATGAAGTTGCCTTCTTTGCTCAGCACCTCGCGCGCAGCGCCAAAGTCAATCAGCACCGCGCGGTTGTCGTCGGTGACAAAAATATTGGCGGGCTTGATGTCCAGATGCAGCATTTTGTGCTGGTGAACGATGCGCAAGCCGCGCAGAATCTCGTCAAACAATGAGCGGATGGTGGACTCGCGAAAGACTTTCTGCTTTTTCAGCTCACGCGCAGTGATGATGAAGTCCTGAAGGGTACCGCCTTCCAGGTAATTCATCACCATGTAGACGGTTTCGTTCTCGCGAAAAAAATTCAGCACGCTGACCACCGAGCCATGTGAAATTTGCGCCAGTGAGCGGCCTTCTTCAAAAAAACTTTTCAAACCCAGCCGGTAAAGCGACAACTTGTCAGGCTGCACCTGCGGCAATAACTCGCCAGGCGGACGGCCTGCCAATGAGGACGGCAAATACTCCTTGATGGCAACCTGCTGGCCTTCGTTGTCAACAGCCAAGTAAACTACCCCGAAGCCACCCGCTGAAAGCTTGCGCACAAACCGAAAGCAACAAAAGACGGTGTCGGGCGGTAAGGGCGCTGGTTTGACCTTTGACATAATTTAAAGAAGTGCAGAGGTGAAATCCACCCTATTCTGCTTTTTTTCTGCTTTTTAAAGTCCAGTTTTATACCTAAATATTTACTCATGTCAGTTTACAGCATGACGGGTTATGCAGCCGTCCAGTCAACCATCAGCGGCGCTGATACGGGTCATGAATCTGGTCAAGCAGCCAGCGCACGGCTGGGCGTTGAGATTCGCTCGGTCAACAGCCGGTTTCTGGATCTTGCTTTTCGCTTGCCCGACGAACTGCGACAGGCTGAGCCCGCCCTGCGCGAACTCCTGACGGCCAAACTCAAACGCGGCAAGATTGAACTGAGAGCGGCTCTGGACAGCAGCTCAGCCAGCAGTTTGCGCGCGCCGTCATCCGTGACCTTGCAGCGCCTGGGTTCGCTGGAAGACAGCATCAAGTCCTGGCTGCCAGGAGCCGCACCGTTGAGCGTGGCTGACGTTTTGCGCATTGCCACCAATGAAGATAAAAAGCCACACGACCATGCTGAAGAGCTGCTAAAGCTGGCTAAAAAGGCCCTCAAAGAGCTGCTGTCAGCCCGCCAGCGAGAAGGCGAACGGCTCAAAGACATGCTGTTAGGCCACACAGCGCAGTTGCGCGCGTTGTCTGTACAAGCCGCACCTTTGGTGCCGCAACTGGTAGAGCTTCAAAAAACCCGCTTTTTGGAGCGTTTCAAAGAAGCCATGGCGCTTGCCGATGGCGCGCCCTTGCCAGAAGTCGCCCGAGACAGAGCCCAGGCGGAAGCCACCGCGTTTGCCATGCGCATTGACGTGGCTGAAGAAATCACTCGACTGGCGTCGCATCTTGACGAGATTGACCGCCTGCTTGATGGCGGCGGCGAACTGGGCAAAAGGCTTGATTTTTTGATCCAGGAACTGCACCGGGAAGCCAACACCCTGGGTTCAAAATCCACATCGCTTGAGTTAACACGTATTTCTGTCGACATGAAGGTGCTCATAGAGCAGATTCGCGAGCAGGTACAAAATATCGAATAAAGCGATTGAATAAACCAGCCAACAAAACAACATGGACTACCCCGGTAACTTATTTGTAGTGGCAGCGCCCAGCGGCGCTGGCAAGTCCAGCCTGGTCAAGGCGCTGATGGAGCTGGATGCGCGCATCCAGCCTGCTGTGTCCCACACCACGCGCGCGCCGCGCGGTCAGGAAAAGCATGGCCGCGAGTACTTTTTCATCTCACCCGAAGAGTTTGACGCCATGGTGCTGCGCGACTCGTTTCTGGAGTGGGCGCATGTTCATGGCCAGCGTTACGGCACGTCACGCCAGGCGATAGAAGAGCGGATTACCCACGGCGCGGACGTGATTCTTGAAATCGACTTTCAGGGTGCCATCAACATCAAGCGGATTTTTAGCAATGCAGTTTTAATTTTCATCTTGCCGCCGAGTTGGGATGAGCTGCGCTCGCGCTTGCAGCGGCGAGGCGAAGACGCCGCCGATATCATTGAGTTGCGGCTTAAAAATGCAGCGCTGGAGATGGCCCAAGCCAGCGAATTTGACTTCGTTATAATCAACGAGTTGTTCGAGCGTGCGGTTTTCGACCTGAAAACCATTGTTCACGCACAGCGGCTCAAATTTTCTGCCCAGCGCATCGCCAGGGCAGAAACCTTCAAAGCCCTCAACATTGTCTAAACAACACGCTATTTTTCATCACCTGAAACACAGACCCCACCGGAGATCACCATGGCCCGCATTACTGTTGAAGACTGCCTAGAAAAAATCCCGAACCGCTTCCAATTGGTGTTGGCTGCCACTTATCGCGCCCGCATGTTGAGCCAGGGGCATGCCGCCAAAATCGACAGCAAAAACAAGCCTGGCGTCACCGCTTTGCGTGAAATCGCCGAAGGCAAAGTTGGTCTGGAAATGCTGAAAAAAGTACCGGGTTGAATCACTTGACCGATAGCAAAAAGCACCGCTTGCCGGTGCTTTTTTACTTGTCGGCCCGCAAAATCCACCGACGAGAGTCCGGTGGTTTTATATTTCTCGACCAGCGCGATACATTTGAGTCATGAGCGTCTTGCCCATTGAAACCCATTTAAGCAAACCGGTCCGGCATGGCAAGCCATCGGCCAAGCCCACCCCGGCTGCCGCCAACGCCGCTGCTGCCAGCTTTGCCATGCTGACGGCCAAGCTGGACTATTTGACCCAGGCCGAGGTCGATAGCGTGCGCAGCGCCTACAAATTTGCCGATGAAGCGCACCTGGGCCAACTGCGCAACAGCGGCGAGCCCTACATCACCCACCCCATTGCCGTAGCCCAGCAGTGCGCTGAATGGAAGCTAGACGCACAAGCCCTGATGGCGGCTCTGATGCATGACGCAATTGAAGATTGCGGCGTGACCAAGCCGGAGCTGATTGAGCGCTTTGGCGCACCCGTGGCTGAGCTGGTAGACGGGCTGACCAAGCTTGAAAAGCTGGAGTTCAATACCCGTGAAGAAAACCAGGCCGAGTCCTTCAGGAAAATGCTGCTGGCAATGGCGCGTGATGTGCGGGTTATTTTGATCAAACTGGCCGACCGCACCCACAACATGCGAACCATGGGTGACGCCCCGCGTGAAAAATGGGCACGGATTTCACGCGAAACCCTCGACATTTACGCCCCCATAGCCCACCGCCTGGGCTTGAACACCACCTACCGCGAATTGCAGGAACTGTCGTTTCAGCACCTGCACCCTTGGCGCCACGCAACGCTGACCAAAGCATTGCAAAAGTCCCGTGGTCGCAGGCGCGACGTCATCAAACGGGTGCAGGCTGAGGTTGAAGCCGCATTTGAAGCCGAGGGTATTCAGATTGGCATCTCGGGTCGCGAAAAGACGCTGTATTCAATCTATCGCAAGATGGAAGAAAAGCACCTGTCATTTGCGCAGGTGACAGACATCTATGGCTTTCGCGTCATTGTGAACAAGCTCAATGCCTGCTATACCGCCATGGGCGTGCTGCACCAGCATTACAAGCCGTTGCCAGGCAAGTTCAAAGACTACATTGCGATTCCCAAAATCAACGGCTACCAGTCGTTGCACACCACACTGGTGGGCCCATTTGGTACCAATATTGAATTTCAAATGCGTACCGAGGCCATGCATGTTGTGGCCGAATCGGGCGTGGCGGCGCACTGGCTGTACAAGGCATCCGACCCCGAAAGCGATGCATCGCAGCGGCTGGGCACGCAATGGCTGCAGTCGCTGCTGGACATTCAACACGAAACGCGCGATGCCGCCGAGTTTTGGGACCACGTCAAGATTGATTTGTTTCCCGAAGCTGTGTATGTGTTCACACCCAAAAGCCAGATCATGGCCATGCCGCGAGGCGCGACGATTGTGGACTTTGCCTACGCCATTCACAGCGATATTGGACACCGCGCCGTGTCGGCAAAAGTCAATGGCGAGCAAGTGCCGCTGCGCTCTGAACTGCACAATGGCGACGTGATTGAAATCATCACATCGACGGTGGCCAGCCCCAACCCCGGCTGGCTGGGGTTTGTCAGGACAGGCAAGGCCCGGTCCAAAATTCGCCATCACCTTAAAACCATGGCGCTGGTGGAATCGCAAGAGCTGGGCGAGAAAATGCTGACCCAGTCCTTGCGCGCCGAAGGCATCGACAAACTGCCTGAAGACACCAAGTCAGACCGCACGCTGTGGGAAAAAATCTTGCGCTTCAGCGGCAACCGCAGCAGAGCTGACTTGCTGACCGACATTGGCCTGGGCAAACGCATCGCCAGCATGGTGGCCAAACGCATTGTTGTCTTGCTGGCAGAACGTGGCGAAAAACCCGATGCCCTGCTGATGAGCCGCGAGCGCTACACCGCGCATGAGTCGGTGTCTCAAGGCTCTTTGCTGCTAGACGGCAGTGAAGGCGCATCGGTGCAATTTGCGCAGTGCTGCAAACCCATCCCCGGCGACGGTATATTGGGTTATCTGGGGCGCGGCGAAGGTCTGGTCATCCATACCGACGATTGCGCAGTGGCCAAACGCCTGCAACACCGCGACAGTGAGCGATTTATAGCGGTGGACTGGTCAGACGAGCCAACCCGACTGTTTGAGACCGCCCTACTCATCACCGTGGCCAACGGCAAAGGCGTGCTGGCCAGAGTCGCCGCCGCTTTGGCCACCGCTGAGGCAGACATCACCCACGTCAACATGGGTCAAGAAAGAGCGCAGGACGCGACAGAACTGCGCTTTGGCGTGGCAGTACGGGACAGGGTACATCTGGCCAGTGTTTTCAGAAGCGTGAAACGAACCCCATCGGTGCTGCGGGTACAGCGCGCCAAGCCCGGCAGCTAACTCGTCAGGGGTTTGGGGTATTCAACGCTGGTCACGCTCAAAACCCGCACGCCATCAGGCATCACCAGCTGAACCTCATCACCCACCCGCGCTTTGAGCAGTGCCCGGGCCACGGGCGACACCCAGCTGACCTGCCCCGCCAGCGTATCGGCCTCATCAATCCCCAAAATCTTGACGCGGCGTTCAACGCCTGAATCGTCTTCATAAGTCACCGTGCTGCCAAAAAACACCTGGTCTTTGCCGAAATGCGCAGACGGATCGGTAACTTCAGCGATCTCCAGGCGCTGGGTTAAAAATCGTATCCGCCGGTCAATCTCGCGCAGGCGCTTTTTGCCGTAAATATAGTCACCGTTTTCAGACCGGTCACCGTTGCTGGCCGCCCAATAAACCGCCTTTACCACCTTGGGGCGCTCGACATCCATCAAGCCCAGCAATTCATCCCGCATGCGCGCGTAGCCAGCCGGCGTGATGTAGTTTTTGCCACCGCTGGGCAAAGGCGGCAAAACCAGGTCATCATCGTCTGAATCAGTTTCTTTGGTGAAGGCTTTGCTCATGGTTGTGGGTAGCGTGGGGGCATACTGTACAAAAAGTTAGCGAGCCCATGATAGGCTAGATACTATAAATTTAATAGCTGCTTGCGCCCGTAAACAGCCGGTTGTGGCTATTATTCTTTCAAAAAACAGGCTGTTTTCAGGCTATTTTCGGCTTTTTGACGCATCCGAGAGTTGATTTTTAGCCGGTTTTTGGCTGTTTTCCGGCTGTTTTGAGCCGTTTTCAGGTATGTTTTAGGGCTCTAGACCAATAAATACGGGCGCAAGCAGCTACTTTATTGATAGTAAAAAACGTAAGGGACAAAGAAAAATAGCCTAGAGGGGTAAGCCTCTAAGCTATTGTTCTAGAACCGAAATTCTGGTGCGGCTGGCAGGAATTGAACCCACGACCCCTTGGTTCGTAGCCAAGTACTCTATCCAACTGAGCTACAGCCGCCAAGCCTCA
>JANMIH010000348.1:0-2552 GCA_031375685.1 Polaromonas sp.
ACTCTCACAAGATTGCCTTTCAGCAACCCTTTTTCTAAACTTATGCTGCAGCTGGCGCTTCCACCAGCACTTTACCGCCCGGCTTTTTACGACCCGGCGCAATCATCATGACCATCTGGCGGCCTTCCAGCTTTGGAAACTGCTCCACCACAATCAAATCGGCCAACTCATCCCTGATACGCGCCAGCAGGGCCAAACCCAGTTCCTGGTGTGTGATCTCGCGGCCCCGAAAGCGCAGCGTGATCTTGCATTTATCGCCCTCATCCAGAAAGCGCTTGATGTTGCGCACCTTGATGTTGTAGTCACCGTCGTCGGTGCCCGGGCGAAACTTGATCTCTTTGATCTCAATGACTTTTTGCTTTGACTTAGCTTCTGCCGCCTTTTTCTGCTCCGCGTACTTGAACTTGCCGTAGTCCATCAACCTGCAAACCGGCGGAACAGCCGTCGGCGAGATTTCAACCAGATCTACGTCAGCTTCTCCAGCCAATCGCAACGCCTCCATGATATTGACAACACCCAGTGGCTCGTTGTCGACACCCGAGAGTCGTACTTCGGGGGCCATGATTTCACGGTTCAAGCGGTGCTTGCGTTCTTCGCGCTGGCGGCGGTCACGAAATTCAGTAGCGATGGTCAGTATCCTTTAAAACTCTGCTATAAAAGCTATAGCTGCTTGCGCCCGGTTTTATTGGGCTAGAGGCTCAATTGACTCAGTAAAACAGGTCAAAAATGCTATCTAGGACAATTTTTGGGTGATGTCAGAGGCAATTTGCTGGGCAAATGCATCTAGAGGCATCACACCGAGGTCTTTGTTACCCCGGGCGCGCACTGCAACGGCACCAGCAGCCATCTCCTTGTCACCTACGACCAGAATGTATGGCAGCTTTTGCATCGAATGCTCACGTATTTTATACGTTATTTTCTCGTTGCGCAGGTCCAAATTGACCCTAAGGCCTTGATTTTGCAGCGTTTTAGCAACTTCCCGGGCATATTCAGCCTGCGAATCGGTGATATTGAGCACTGAAACCTGCATCGGCGCCAGCCAGGTGGGCAGCGCGCCAGCGTGTTCTTCGATCAAAATGCCGATAAAACGCTCCAGACTGCCGACGATGGCACGGTGCAACATGACCGGGCGATGTCGCGCGCCGTCTTCACCCACATATTCTGCATCCAGCCGCTCAGGCATTGAAAAATCAACCTGCATGGTGCCGCATTGCCACTGGCGGCCAATCGCGTCTTTGAGCGTGTATTCAATCTTGGGGCCGTAAAAAGCGCCGTCGCCGGGGGCGATTTCAAACTCACAGCCCGATGCGCGCAGGCTTTGCATCAGTGCATGTTCGGCCTTGTCCCAGCTTTCGTCAGAGCCAATGCGCGCCTCAGGCCGCGTTGCCACCTTGTAAATGATGTTTTTAAAGCCAAAGTCGGTGTAGACTTTTTGCAGCAGCGTGGTGTAGTCGACGCATTCCTTCAAAATCTGCTCTTCGGTGCAAAAAATGTGGCCGTCGTCTTGCGTGAAGCCACGCACGCGCATGATGCCGTGCAGGCCACCCGAAGGCTCGTTGCGGTGGCATTGGCCAAATTCGCCGTAACGCAGCGGCAAGTCGCGATAGCTTTTGATGCCCTGCTTGAAAATCAATATGTGGCCCGGGCAGTTCATCGGCTTGAGCGCATATTCGCGTTTTTCGCTCTCGGTGGTGAACATGTTGTCGCGGTACTTGTCCCAGTGGCCGGTTTTCTCCCACAGCGTTTTGTCAATGACTTGCGGGCCTTTGACTTCCTGGTAACCGTTGTCCTGGTAGACCTTGCGCATGTATTGCTCAACGCCCTGCCACAGCGTCCAGCCTTTGGGGTGCCAGAACACCAGGCCCGGCGCGTGGTCGTCAATGTGGAACAGGTCCAGCTCTTTGCCCAGTTTGCGGTGGTCGCGCTTTTCGGCTTCTTCTAGCTGTGTCAGGTATTGCTGCAAATCGTCTTTGGTGGCCCAGGCTGTGCCGTACACGCGCTGCAGCATTTCATTGCGGTGGTCGCCGCGCCAATAGGCACCGGCCAACTTCATCAATTTAAAAAACTTCAGCTTGCCTGTGCTCGGCACGTGCGGGCCGCGGCACAGGTCTTCAAAATTGCCTTCGCGGTACAAAGACACGTCCTCGCCCGCCGGAATGCTGGCAATGATTTCCGCCTTGTACTTCTCACCAATGCTGTTGAAATGCGCCACGGCTTCGTCGCGCGGCAGCACGCGGCGTGTCACGGGTTCGTCCTTGGCTGCCAGCTCGGTCATGCGCTTTTCGATGGCGATCAGGTCCTCGGGCGTGAACGGGCGCTTGTACGAAAAGTCGTAGAAAAAACCATTCTCAATCACCGGCCCAATGGTGACCTGCGCGTCGGGGAACAGCTCTTTGACAGCATAGGCCAGCAGGTGGGCCGTGTAATGGCGAATCACCTCCAGGCCGTCGGCGTCCTTGGCGTTGATGATCGAGAGCGGGCTGTCGGTTGCGATCTGGAAGCTTGTGTCGACAACCGTGCCGTCGACTTTGCCGGCCAACGCCGCCTTGGCC
>JANMIH010000423.1:0-7429 GCA_031375685.1 Polaromonas sp.
GCCAGCCTCAAAGGCCTGCGTGTGGTCGGCATTGACTGCCATATCGGTTCACAAATCACGACCGCCGAGCCCTACCTGGACGCGATGGACCGGGTGCTGGAATTGGTGGCCAGCATTGAAAAAGCTGGCATACCACTGGCGCACATTGACTTTGGTGGTGGCCTGGGCATTGACTACAACGGTGACACCCCGCCTCAGGCCGATGCACTGTGGCAACAGCTGCTGGCCAAAATTGACGCGCATGGTTTTGGTGATAAAAAACTGATGATCGAACCTGGCCGCTCGCTGGTCGGCAATGCGGGTGTGTGCGTGACCGAAGTGCTGTACATCAAACCCGGAAGCCAAAAAAACTTTTGCATCATTGACGCGGCCATGAACGACCTGCCCCGCCCGGCCATGTACCAGGCTTTTCACGCCATCGTTCCCACAACGTTGACCGACAAACCGGCAATGACTTGCGACGTGGTCGGCCCGGTTTGTGAAAGCGGCGACTGGATAGGCCGCGACCGCGCGCTGAATGTGGTGGCGGGTGACCATCTGGCGGTATTGTCCGCAGGCGCGTACTGCATGAGCATGGCCAGCAACTACAACACGCGCGGCCGTGCCGCAGAGGTGTTGGTCGATGGCAGCAAGGCGCAAGTGATTCGCCACCGGGAAACTGCAGGCGACCAGATGCGCGGTGAGCAACTGGTCAAATATTAGCCAGTTTGCTACAAATCAAGTAGCTGCTTGCGCCCGTATTTGTTGGGTCGCAACCTTCTTCTTTATTAAATATTGGCGTACACGCCAGCCCAGCAGCACGGAAATGATGGCAGCGTAAACAAACACTTCTGCAAAGTCGTTTTTGCCGGAACGCATCCAGAAAAAGTGCAGCAGCCCCAGTCCTGCAATCACGTACACCAGCTTGTGCAGCATTTGCCAGCGCTTAGACCCCATGGCCTTGATGGTCGCGTTGAACGATGTGGCTGCTAATGGGGTGAGCAATAGAAAAGCCAAAAAACCGACCAGAATAAAAGGCCGCTTGATGATGTCTTTGACAATTTCGGCCACGTCAAAACCCATGTCAAACCAGCTGTAGCTCAGCAGGTGAATAACAACATAAAAATACACAAACAAGCCCAGCATGCGTCTGAATCGCGCCAACTGCGGCGTATTGCTCAGGGTGCGAAGCGGCGTCACCGCCAGCACGATGCAAACAAACCGCAGCGTCCAGTCACCTGTGGCGCGGATCAAGAACTCTTGCGGATTGGCACCTAACTGGTTGGTCAGAGCGTTGTAAAAAAGCCATGCAAAAGGCAACAGACAAAGCACAAACAGCAGGGGTTTGGCTGAGGCGTGCGTCAGCGCTTTTTTCATGATCAGTAGAACTTCTTCAAGTCCATGCCCGCATACAGTTGCCCAACTTGTGCTTCATAGCCGTTGAACATCAGCGTTTTGCGCTTTTTGGCCAGCAGCCCGTCTTCACCGATGCGGCGCTCCGTGGCCTGACTCCAGCGCGGATGGTCGACGCTGGGGTTGACGTTGGAATAAAAGCCGTATTCGACCGGCGCCGCTTTGTTCCACGCGGTTTTGGGTTCTTTGTCGGTAAAGCGGATTTTGACAATGCTCTTGCCGCTCTTAAAACCATACTTCCATGGCAGAACCATGCGAACCGGCGCGCCCGCCTGGTTAGGCATCACTTCGCCATACATGCCAAAACCCAGCATGGCCAGCGGGTGCATGGCTTCGTCCATGCGCAGCGCCTCAACATACGGCCAGTCGAGTACGCGCGAGCCCACACCCGGCATGGTTTTCGGGTCGGCCAGGGTGTGAAACTCCACATACTTGGCGCTGCCCAGCGGCTCGACTTTTTTGATCAGTTCTGACATGGAATAGCCGACCCAGGGGATCACCATGGACCAGCCTTCGACGCAGCGCAGGCGGTAAATGCGCTCTTCCTGGGGACTGAGTTTGATCAGGTCTTCGAGTGTGTAGCTTTTGGGCTGCTTGACCAGGCCCTCAATGGCGACGCTCCAGGGCTTGGTGACCAGCGTGTGGGCGTTTTTGGCCGGGTCGGCTTTGTCCGTGCCGAACTCGTAGAAGTTGTTGTACGTTGTAGCGTCTTTGTAATCGGTGATTTTTTCCATCGTCATCGCACCTGCCACCGCGGATTTGCCACCTGCCAACGCTGCAAGCTTGCCAGGTTTCGGGAAACTTGCTGCAGCAGCTTGCGCCATGGCCTCGCGTCCTGCCCAGGAGGCCAGTGCTGCGCCCGCTGCACCTGTAGCCATCAGTTTCATCAGCTCACGTCGGCCATGGTAGGTGCTGGCGGGTGTTATTTCGCTTGGCAAAGGGTGGTTAAAGCCGTTAGCGTTGGTTTTGATCAGCATGGTCGTCCTTCAAATGGTTATACAGCTTAGTCTGGATACGCGCGCAACTCTTACATGGATTTGGCGAGAGCGCATAAAAAAAAGCGAGCCTTTTTTGAAAAGGCTCGCTTGGTTGGATGGATTTAAGCACCGAGGGTTCCATTGCCCTGCCTTCAGGTACTGTCAGCGCAGACCGGCAATGTAGTCAGCCAGCGCCTTGATTTCGCGATCATTCAGGCGAGAGGCGGCCTGCGTCATGATCAGGTTGTTTTTACGAATACCGTCGCGAAAGTAAGTTAGCTGGGCAGCGGTGTACTCGGCGTGCTGACCGCTCAGGCGTGGGTACTGGGCGGGCATGCCAGAACCATTTGGGCTGTGGCAGCCAGCGCAAGCTGCAATGCCACGTTCTGCTACGCCGCCGCGGTAGATACGCTCGCCCAAAGCGGCCAAGTCTTTGTCGGTGGCAGTCCCCAGCTTGGCCTTGTTGGTGGTCACCCAAAAAGCAATGTTTTTCATGTCATCTTCAGACAGACCCGCTGCAATGCCCGACATGATGGCGTTGGCGCGCTTGCCAGATTTGTACTCCTGAAGCTGTTTAATGATGTATTCCGGGTGTTGCTGCGCCAATTTCGGGTTGGCAGGCGTGCCCGAGTTGCCGTCTGCGCCGTGGCAGCCAACGCACGATGCAAAGCTGGCCTGACCCTTGACCAGATCGGGTTTGGCTTTGGGCGCGGCGGCAACGGGAGCAGCGGCAGGGCCAGCGGCAAACGAGGAGGCTGCAGACAGTGCCAGTACGGCGCTCAAAAGGGAAGAAACGAACAGCTTCATATCGGGGGGTGATGTAATGGATGACGCACTAGGAACAATATGCGTCTGATTTTACAATGGGTTATGGCCATGCCGCGCCACTCAGGTATCCAGAACGCCAACAACACACCATGACCACATCTGCCACTGAGCCAGCACCCAGCCCCAAACCCGACCCGAAAATCGCCATGGGCTGGTTGCACACCGCCAAATTTTTGACCACTGCCCCCGAACTCAAGCACCTGCCGCGCATCGATGTGCCTGAAATTGCCTTCGTCGGGCGCTCCAACGCCGGCAAATCGACCTGCATCAACACATTGACCCAGCAGCACCGCCTGGCCTATGCCTCCAAAACACCGGGACGTACCCAGTCAATCAATTTATTCACCTTGGGCAAACAGGGCGTGACCGATGCGGTGCTGACCGACCTGCCCGGCTACGGCTACGCGGCCGTGCCCAAAGAAGCCAAGCTGCGCTGGCAACAGGTGATGGGCAACTACCTGCAAACCCGCGACAACCTCAAAGCCGTGGTGTTGATGTGCGACCCGCGCCGGGGCATGACCGAGATCGACGAGATTTTGCTGGACGTGATTCGCCCCCGGGTTGAAGAAGGTTTGAAGTTTTTGATCCTGCTGACCAAGTCTGACAAGCTCAACAAGACAGAAGGTGCCAAAGCCCTGCAAATCGCCAAACTGAACGCAGGTGGCGGTGACGTGAAGCTGTTTTCAGCTTTAAAAAAGCAGGGGATTGAAGAAGTGGCCCAGCATTTGTGGGACTGGACGCATCCGGCATGATTTTCAGGTGTCAAATCGGCCTTAAAGCCAATCAATACGGGCGCAAGCAGCTCCTTAATATATAGCATGATGGTCAATCAGTACGCTCAGGACTTGCCACACGGCATCACCCTGTCCTGCCGCAATGCAGGCGAAAAAGGCCGCCCGGTGCTGGTGTTTTTACACGGCTTTCCAGAAGCGGCATTTGTCTGGGACGGGTTGCTACAGCACTTTGCCCAACCTGAAAACGGCGGCTTTCGCTGTATTGCGCCCAACCTTCGTGGCTTTGAGTTATCAAGCGCGCCAACGGATGTGAGCGCCTACCGACCCAAACATCTGGTGCAAGACATCGCGGGGCTGATTGAAAGCGAAGGCGGTCAAATTGAGTGTCTTGTGGCGCATGACTGGGGCGGCGCAGTGGCCTGGAACCTGGCGGCCAGCCAGCCGCAGCTCATCAAAAAGCTGGCGATCGTCAATTCACCACATCCCGGCACATTTTTGCGGGAATTGCAGCATTCACTCGCCCAGCAAGCTGCCAGCGCGTACATGAACTTTTTGATTCGGCCCGATGCCTCAAGCCTGCTGGCCGAAGACGACTTTCGGCGGTTGTTTGAGTTTTTCATGCCGTTTAGCTCAGTCAAAGGCAACGACGGCGAGGTTAAGGGCCCACGTGTTGCACCCGACTGGCTGACAAGCGACGTTCGCGCCCGGTACCGCGACGTCTGGCAGCGCGGCTTGACGGGGCCGCTTAACTATTACCGCGCATCGCCGCTGCGGCCCGGGCCGGAGATTGCCAGCCTGGTCATCCCGCGTGAGCTGCTTGACGTGAGCCTGCGCACGCTGGTGCTGTGGGGCATGGGGGATATCGCTTTGCCGCCCGGGCTGCTGAACGGCTTGGCCGACTACGTGCCCCGCATGGAACTCAAGCAGATCGAAGGCGCCACGCACTGGATCATTCACGAGCAGCCAGCGCTGGTGGCGCAGCATTTACAGGGTTTTCTGGCTTCTTGATTGCTATTATTTCAGGAGCTACTTGCCCCCGTATCTATTGGTCTAGGATTCAATTTGGCACTTAAAATCGGCCTTTAAAAGCGTTTTCAGGCCTCAATACACCTCTGGCGCGCCCTCAGGCCGGGTTTTAAACCGTTTGTGAACCCAAAAATACTGCGCTGGCTGGGCCCGGATGTAGCCCTCCAGCTTCTCGTTCATCAGCGCCGTGTCAGCCACCACGTCATCGGTCGGAAAGTTCTCCCAGGCGGGCAAAATCTTCACTTCATAGCCCGTCGCCGTCATGGTGACGATGCCAGGCACCACCTTGGCGCGCCCCAGCCGGGCAAAGCGTGCCAGTGACGGCACAGTGGCTGTCGGGATGCCAAAAAACGGTACGAAGATCGACTCTTTCGGGCCAAAGTCCATGTCGGGCAGCAGGTAAAGCGGCTTGCCCGCGCGGGTCGCAGCCAGAATGGGCTTGATGCCTTCAATCCGCCCAAACAGATGCATGTGGCCCCAACGCCTGCGGCCACGCAGGATCCAGCGGTCAATCAGCTTGTTTGACTGGTCGGTGTAAATGGTGGTTGACTCACGCGGGTGACGCAGCACCAGGCCGCCCCAAGCGGCGTCCATGCCGACGAAATGCGGTACAAAAACCACCGTAGGTTCATGGCCTGTCATTTCATGCACTGCGCCTGTCAGCGTGACACGCCGCAAAATCCAGCTGCGCGGCGCATGCCAGACCCAGCTTCGGTCCAGCCAGGCCTGCGCAAAATAAACAAAGGTTTGGCGCGTCAGGCCTTTGATTTCGCGTTCTGAGTGCTCCGGAAAGCAGAGCGTCAAATTAATGGTCACAACTCGCCTGCGGGAAGCCACCAGCACATACAGCACCCACCCCAGCAGCTTGCCCATGGCACGCACCACGCCAAGGGGCAGCATGGCCAGCAGGCGCATGAACAAGATACCGCTGCGGGTGAAAAGATAGCTCGCCCATTGGCGCGGTGTTCTCAAACTGAATCCTTTTTTGGCGCTTCTTGACGGGGTTTTTTGTAGCGACCATAGCCCCACAGGTATTGGCCGGGCTGGCTCAGCACAATCGCTTCGATCGCCTGGTTGACGCGGGTCACAGCACTCAAAAGATCAGAATTGCCGCCCAACTCAACTGCGGGGCGGATTTTAACGATGTAGCCCCGCCCTTTTGGCAAGCGCTCACAACTCACCGGCAGCAGCACTGCGCCCGTTTGCAACGCCAGACGCGCCGCCAGTGTCATGGTGTAGGCAGGTTTGCCAAAAAACGGAGCCCACAGCCCCAAGCCTTCTGGCGGTACCTGGTCGGTCAAAAGCGCCACTGCTTGGTTGGCCTTGAGGGCTTTGTGCATGGCTTTGATGGCACTCAATGACGCTGGCAGCACTGTGAAAAGCGGCCGCTGCCGGGTGGCCAGCTCAATGGCCGCCAGCGCTGGCTGGCGCGCAGGTCGATAAATCGCCGTGATCGGCCCATGAATTTCAGCCAGTGCTTGCGGTCCCAGCTCAAAGCTGCCGCAATGCGGGCCGAAAAATATCACGCCCTTGCCCCGGGCAAAAGCCTCTTGCGCATGGTTGTTACCCAGCATCTGCACATTGGCCAGGCACGACGCATCAAACGGCCGCAGCCACAGTTTGGGCAGTTCGGCGACAAAACGGCCTGCCTCGGCAATGGCGGGCTTGGCCGCGTCCAAGCTCAAACCTGCCTGAAGCACGTTGGCACGAAAGCGCTGACGGTAGCCCCGGTTGCATAACCAGACACCCCAACCCAGCGCGCCGCCCAGCGCATGCAAGGTGCGCAGTGGCCAGACAGAGAAGAAACGAAATATCCAGAGCATCAATGAAGGTGAAACAAAGCCGCTTGGCGCGTCATATAATTGTGGTGTCGCTGAGTTATTTGAACAACTTGCAGAGCGACGTTAAACCAAACTGCTAAAGCGTTCGCCAAAGCATTCCGCTGGCAACGCGCCCGGCGATCAAATGGAGTGTACTGACATGGCGAACGACTTTTTATTTACTTCTGAATCTGTTTCTGAAGGCCACCCCGACAAGGTAGCCGACCAGATTTCTGACGCGATTCTTGATGCGATCTTCAAGCAAGACCCTTTAAGCCGTGTGGCAGCCGAAACGCTTACCAACACCGGTCTGGTGGTGCTGGCGGGCGAGATCACAACTAACGCGCATGTGGACTACATCCAGGTCGCGCGCGACACCATCAAGCGCATTGGCTACGACAACACCGAGTACGGTATTGACTACAAAGGCTGTGCGGTGATGGTCTGCTATGACAAGCAGAGCAACGACATCGCACAAGGCGTCGATCACGCCAGTGACGATCACCTCAACACCGGCGCCGGCGACCAGGGCCTGATGTTTGGCTACGCCTGCAACGAGACACCAGAGCTGATGCCTGCCCCCATTTATTACGCCCACCGCCTGATGGAGCGCCAGGCCCAGCTCCGCAAAGACGGCCGTCTGCCCTTCCTG
>JANMIH010000463.1:0-3730 GCA_031375685.1 Polaromonas sp.
CCCGACCAGACTCTCGTGCGGAGGAGACGCTCTTGCCGGGCATGAGCATCAGCACAACGCCGTAAAGACCGGTCGTCACAGAGGCGCAGACCAGCGGTATCAGTAGCAAAGTGAGCAGCTCAGGTTGCAGCATGGCAACCACTGCCGTCATTTGAAGGATGGTGGCGACCGACGAGAGTGCCGCTCCCGCCGCAGCGCTGCCAACAGCTGCAGGGTATTTTCGTGCCCGTTCGCCCATGGCGTGAACGGTGGCCGTGCTGGACACAAAGCCTGATGCAAAACCGGCCAATGGCAAGCCATAGCGTGGCCCAAGCGTTCTCAAGGCGACATAGCCCAGTGCACTGATGGCCATCACCATCACAATCAGTCGCGCAATCGATTGCGGATTGAGCGCCTGAAAAGGCCCCATGTATCTGTCTGGCATCAGGGGCAGAACAATCAACGCCGCAGCAAAAAACAAGATGATGTCGTGCAGCTCCCGCTGACTCAATACCTGGCGTACGAAGTAATGCATGCGGTCTCGCGCGGCCAGCAGACTTGCCAAAACGATGCCCAAGCCAGCTCCCAGCAACGGGCTGCGCACTGCAAGTCCACCCAGAATGCAGGTCAACAGCAGTGCAAATTCAGTGGTCATTCCGGGGTCATTCGCTCTTGTCTTTTGATACGCCAGCAGGGCGCTGGCCCCGACAAAGAGCGCTGCAACCGCGAGCACGAGTGTTCCGCCCAGCAGTACACTGACTGCACCGAGCAATGCAGCAACGGTAAAGGTGCGTATGCCTGCTGCTTCCCGGTTCGGTCCCGTCTGCTTGCGCCGCTCCCTTTCGGCGCCCACCAGAAGACCAATGCCGAGAGCGACGCTCAGACCCAGCAGATTGAGTTGGTCAAATGCGTCAGAGATGTTGAACTCCTGGCATTAAAAGCGACGTTGCACTGCACTATCGATTCAGTTAATTTCAGTGGCTGGCTGATTTCTTCTCTCAGCTCTCCAGTCTGAATTTTTGCAGGCCATCGTTGACCGTGGTTCAGTCGGGTTCATCACTTCGAATGACCAAAACGGGGCAAGGTGCCATGCGAATAATTTGCTCTGCGCCACTTCCCAACAACACCCGTCCGATGCCTCGCCTGCCGTGCGTGCCTACAACCACCAGACTGGCCTTCCATTCCTTTGTCTGTGCCGCAACAGTTTCGGCCAGGTGTGCGCCGAGTCGATCAACCAGTACCGTATCAGCCTGGAAGCCAGCAGATTGAATCATTGCCAGTCCATCAGCAAGAATCTTTTGCCCCGCTTCGCGCATGGCATTGATAACAGCGCCATATTGGCCACCAAAAGGGTCTGAACCCACCAGGTATGCCGTTTGATCCAGCACATGGATCAACCTCAGCACGGACCTTCCGCCGGAGTAACCCGCCATTTCAAGCGCGGCCGAAAGGGCTTTGTTCGACGTCGGACTGCCGTCAACGGCGACCAAAATTCGTCTGTACATGGTCTTAACTCCTTTAGGTTAGATCAAGCCAATGGTTTGGCCAGGCTTTGGGTGAAAAAGTCGGTTCTGCGCTGTTTGTCATGAGGCGATACCGTCAACTGCCAAAAGAACTTTTAGGTTGGCGTTCCTTTCAGGTGGTTCTTTGCATCAGCAGTTTCTGCATTTGAGGCCGCCTGAGAACACAAATTAAGCGTAAAACACAACCATGCAAGGGGAGTTGATTTAAATCAAAATTTATGCGTTCAGCCTTCCTTGGTCATGGACGCAGCGCTATACGACTGGACTTTTTTGAGTTTGTTGCAGTTCCAGCGCCATATTGACCGCCAACGGTATAAAAACGCCGATACAAATAGCCGCCAGCACATCCGTAGGCCAATGCACGCCCAACACCAGGCGCGACAGCCCCATCAGGCTGATCCACAGCACGGCCAGTGGCAGTGCCACGCGTCTGGACAACGGCCAGATGCGGGCAGCGATCAATGTCAGTGTTGTTGCAAACGCCGCTGTGCTCAACGTGTGACCACTGGGAAAGCTCGACCCCCAGTACCAGGTGGTGCTCCACAGCTCGGGCCGTGGGCGGTCAATCATGGCCTTGAGTGTGTAGGTCAGCGCCCAACCGATGGTCATGGAGATGGCCAGCAGAATCGCCCCACGGGGGTGCTGTGTCAGCAAAAGCAGGGTACACAGGAAGGCTGTGGCGGGCACCAAAAAAATCGCAGCGCCGCTCCAGGTGACTGCGCTAAAAAAACTCAGCCACGCGGACGAGGCGTATTGTTTGATCAACCAGAGCGCAGCGGTGTCGATCGGGCCAGACTCTTTTGACAGCACATCTTCAAATACTTTGACGCCAACGACAAGCAGCGTTAGCAGCGATAAAACTGCAAAACGTCTGCCCGCCAGGGCCAGGAACCAGGGTGTTTTGACATGGCGTGTCAACGCTGCGATGGCCAGGTAAGCACAGGCGATGTAAAGCGTCAATTTCAGGATATCAAATGCCAGCTCACCAATCGCTATAAAAGTCATAGCTGATTACGTGGAATTTTATTTGGTTTTAGCTTGATTCGATTCATGAAAAGTCTTGCTACCAATCAAAAATATGTTTCTTACAAACCGGTTCAAGCAACTCAAGATGACATGGCAGCTACACGCAGCTTGGCTTTGACTGCCTGTAGCTCATCCATCAGCTCCAGAGCCAATGCAGCCCCTGCAAAGTTCACCCCCAAGTCCCGGTGCAGGCGCATTGCGACTTTGGCGCGCTGAAGGTGCAGGCCGGTAAATCGCCAGTGTTCAGGTGGCTGATTCGAAGGCGCATCGGCGATGTCAATCACGCCCTCGCTGACCAGCTCAATGATGATGTCTATTTGTGCAGCGCAGGCGCGGCATAAGTCGTTAAGGGTCAGCTCGGTGATGTCCTCCATCAGATGGCTGGTGGCGGTCATCGGGGCGGTGATGATGAAATTAGGTGTCATGTGCTGTGCTCCTCAAACTGTGCGCGAGGGTTGAATGTGGCAAACGCAGCTTGCAAGTTTGCATAGGCTTTTTTATCGTCGTTGCTGCTGGCTTCGGGCTGCACAACCTTCAGCACAAAGTAAAAGTCGCCCGGTGTTTTGCTGGGCAACCCACGTCCCTTGACGCGCAGCTTGCGACCATGGATCGAGCCTGGCGGGATTTTGACTTCAACCTGGCCAGCAGGTGTGGGGGCCACCACCTCAGCGCCCAGTGCTGCCTCCCACGGTGCTATTGGCAAATCCATCAGTACGTCAGCACCATCCGTGCGGTAAAGCTTATGCGGCAGTATTTCAACGTCGAGGTACAGGTCTCCGGGGCTTCCCTTGCCCATGCCTGGCCCACCTTGTGCGGCCAGGCGTATGTGTTGGCCCGCGCGTATGCCTTTGGGAATGACGAATTCGATCGTCCGGTCTTCCAGCCTGGGGCGGCCATCGCTGCCGCTTGACTGCACCCGCAGTTGCAACGTCCGTGTAGCGCCCTGGTACGAGTCTTTAATCTCAATCTGAATTTTGGCGTGCTGGTCTTGCCCATGCATGTCAAACGCTTCATGGCTGCGCTGCTGGCCGCCTTGGCCAGCACCTTGTCCACGACCCATGCCGCGAAACAACGCATCAAAAAATGCACTGTGATCTTGACCATCACCGTCCTGAAAGCTCTGCGAATAATTGCCACTGTCAGATTGACGGCCTGCCCAATCCGGTGGCGGTTGAAATTCTTGCCCCGCCTTATAGTTGGCG
>JANMIH010000299.1:0-1939 GCA_031375685.1 Polaromonas sp.
CATGAAAAAACAACTTTTACTGGCTACCACAGCCGCGCTGATGGCGTTGGGCGCGCAAAGCGCCTTCGCGCAAAACATTGCCATCGTCAACGGCAAAGCCGTGCCCAAAGCTCGCCTGGACGCATTGGCCCAGCAGGTTGCCAAGTCTGGCCGCCCGATCACGCCTGAAGTCCAGTCGCAGATGCGCGACGCCGTCATCACCCGCGAAATTTTTGCGCAAGAGGCTGAAAAACTTGGTCTGATGGGCAGCGACGACTACAAAAACCAGATGGAAATTGCCCGCCAGACCGTGCTGATCACGGTGTTGATTGACGACTTCAAAAAGAAAAACGCTGTGACCGATGCGGAACTGAAGGCGGAATACGAGAAATTTGCCGCAGCCAACGGCGGCAAAGAGTACAAGGCCCGCCACATTCTGGTTGAGAAAGAAGCCGATGCCAAAGCCGTCATTGCCAGCATCAAAAAGGGCGGCAAGTTTGAAGACATCGCCAAAAAGCAGTCGAAAGACCCAGGCTCAGGCGCCAACGGCGGTGACCTGGACTGGGCCAACCCCAGCAGCTACGTGGCCGAGTTCACCGAAGCCATGCTGAAATTGAACAAAGGCCAGATGACCGACACCCCCGTCAAGACCCAGTTTGGTTTTCACATCATCCGGGTGGACGACATCCGCACCGCCCAATTGCCAGCGTTTGAAGAACTCAAACCCCAAATCGCCCAGCAACTGGAGCAACAGCGCCTGGGTTCTTTTCAGCAAAACCTGCGCGAAAAAGCCAAGGTGGAGTAAGTTTTTACCAGCCTCGGGCGGCTTCAAGGCGCTCGACACATTAAAAAACGCGGCTTGTCCGCGTTTTTTTCTCATAAGGAGCCGAAAACACCCTTTTTGGCCTGTTTTTACTTGTCAAATAGGCCTCTAAACCAATGGATACGAGTGTAAGCAGCTCCTGTATCAATAGCGATTGAAACGAACTGGAGTTTGCATAAACTGCGTTGGACCTCGAATTCAGTCGCCGCCGTCACCCCCGTCAGAGGAGCCGTGATTCGCTTCCCAAGAGGTTGAGCGGCCGCCATGCATCTGGCCGCTGTATCCACGAATGTCTCCGGGACCTCCGCCGCCCTCACGTGCCAAATCGCGCAAACGATCCTTACGCGCCTCTCGCCAACCCATCAGCAGAAGGAGTACGCCGAAGAAGATGAGGACGAATGACACGGGCGTCAGCCAATGCACATAGGCCCAACCAATCGGCTGAAGAACAACGCCAGCGATCAAGAGGAGAAGCCCGAATGCTTGTGGGTAGTTCGTGCGTATCTAACGTAAAAATGACTAGGTCACAATATTCTGCGGCGAAGCCGCTTTTTGTTGATGTCAATCCGCGTAGATTGACCTGTCAAATCTTATCAACACTGCGGTCACTCGGGAACCTTCCGCTCATAGCAAGCCGCCAAGCGAATACCAGGAAGACTATTGCAACCACGCAGCCGACCAATCCAAGAACTGAGCCATGAAGCGGTGCGGGAACGAGCGACAGCACAAATTTACCCAGCTCGCACCACAGGCCGCTTCTTCCTCGTTCACACGGCAAACTCATTTGAGGTCCTGGCGCTCCAAACGCGTTCCAACCGTCAATGGCAAAGATCAAAGCAACCCCAGCACATATCAAAGCGCCAGCGAATCGGAGTGACGGCCTTACAGTTGTGTTGGCAGAGTTTGCTTGTCGTGTGAGAGGGTGAGGCATGAAGAGAGCTTTAACTTAATGTATGCCGCAAAACCTGCGGTATAAAAATGGCACTGCAACGCAATCTAGTATTTCGTTTCAATAAAACATTTACTTAATCAAGCTAATCTGCGATCATGTCAACCCAGTACCCCAACAGGAGACTGCAATGGCAAGACCAACGGCAAGGGCGGCACTGGTGCTCAGCCCATCTGAGCGAATCATGT
>JANMIH010000560.1:0-24264 GCA_031375685.1 Polaromonas sp.
GCATGGGTGGTGCGACCGTCTGGCAATGTCATGGCGGCCAACCCGCCCGTTGCCATCAGGTGCGGGTCGTCAATCAGCGCTTCGGGCTTGGTGATCGGTGCAAACGGCAGGCCGTGTTGTTCAAACAACGCGCTGAGCTCGGCTGTGGTGTGCCTTTTCATGCGGTTTCTCAGCAGCGGCAAGACCCACTCACGGGCGAGAACCCTGTCGTTGTTGGTTACCAATCGCGGGTCAGACAGGAGGTGTTGCAAATCAAATGCTTTGCAAAATACCGCCCACTGGCTGTCACTGACCACTGCCAAAAATATCTGCTCGTCGCCTTTGACGGTGAAAACGTCATACACCGCCCAGGCCGAAATGCGGCTGGGCATGGGCGCGGCGGCTTTGCCAGTCACGGCAAACTGCATCATGTGCTGCGCCATCAAAAACACATTGTTTTCAAACAGGCCAGATTGCACCTCTTGCCCCTTGCCCGTGAGAGCGCGCTGTGCCAGCGCAGCCATCGCGCCAATGGCACCAAACATACCGCCCATGATGTCGTTCACACTGCTGCCTGCACGCAGGGGATCACCGGGCCGGCCGGTCATGTAAGCCAGGCCGCCCATCATTTGCACCACTTCGTCGAGCGCGGTGCGGTGGTCATACGGCCCAGGCAAAAAGCCCTTGTGGCTGATGTAAATCAGCCGCTCGTTGAGCTTGCACAAAGCCGCGTAGTCCAACCCCAGCTTGGCCATGGCACCAGGCTTGAAGTTTTCAATCACGATGTCGGCGGTGGCGATCAACTTGTGTGCAGCTGCCAGTCCTTCAGGTGTGAGCAGGTCTAGCGCGACACTTTTTTTGTTGCGGTTGAACATCGGGAAAAACCCCGCGCCAGAACCTATCAGCCGACGCGTATTGTCCCCGGCTAAAGGTTCAATTTTGATGACTTCAGCCCCCAGATCCGCCAGCACCATGCCGCAAGTCGGCCCCATCACCATGTGGGTCAATTCAATCACGCGAATGCCCGCAAATGGCAGTTGAGGAGGTGTACGCATGTGTACAGCTTACCAAGGGCGGTGGCGTATCGAATAAAGTAACGTCTTTGCCTTTGATTGACCGTTGATATTTTGGAGACCTTTGATGACCGCCCCAGCTTTGACAAAACCAGCCATGACACCGATCCACCGCTTGCAAGTCGCCAGCAACTTGCACCAGTTCATTGACAGCAAAGTGCTGCCTGGCACGGGCGTGTCAGCGGCGGACTTCTGGCAAGGCTTTGACGCCATCGTTTGCGACCTGGCACCCAAAAACATCGCCCTGCTGGCCGAGCGTGATCGCCTGCAAGCCGAGCTGGATGCCTGGCACAAAGCCAACCCCGGCCCTGTCAGTGACATGAAGGCTTACCAAGCGTTCTTGACCAGCATCGGCTACCTTGTACCCGCCCCGAAAAAAGTCAAAGCCACCACCGACAACGTCGATGCCGAGCTGGCCAAACAGGCCGGCCCGCAACTGGTGGTGCCGATTTTGAATGCACGCTACGCGCTGAACGCCGCCAACGCGCGTTGGGGAAGCCTGTACGACGCACTGTACGGCACCGATGTGATCAGCGAGGCGGATGGCGCGGAGAAAGGCAAAGCCTACAACCCCAAGCGCGGCGCAAAAGTCATTGAATACGCGCGCTATGTTCTGGACCGCACCGCCCCACTGGCCAGCGGTTCACACATTGATTCTGTCGCCTACAGCGTGCGCGGCGGCAAGCTGGCTGTCAAACTCAAAAACGGCAAAAGTGTTGGCTTGGCGGACGGCAAGCAATTCATTGGCTACCAGGGCAGCATGACCAGGCCGACGTCTGTGCTGCTGCAACACAACGGCCTGCATTTGGACATTCAAATCAACGCTGCCACGCCGATTGGCAAAAATGACCCGGCAGGCGTGTGTGATCTGGTGCTTGAAGCCGCGCTCTCAACCATTCTGGATCTGGAAGATTCCGTTGCGGTGGTCGATGCTGACGACAAATTGCTGGCCTACAGCAACTGGTTGGGCATCTTGCAGGGCACGCTGACAGAGAGCGTGACCAAAGACGGCAAGACGTTTACGCGCAGCCTGAATTCAGACCGCATCTACACATCCGCTACCAGCAAAAAGCCCGTGGTGCTGCATGGCCGTTCATTGATGTTTTTGCGCAATGTCGGCCACCTGATGACCAACCCAGCCATCACCTACACGGCAGCTGACGGCAAAACCAGAGAAATTCCTGAAGGCATCATGGACGCGGTCGTCACCACCACCATTGCCATGCATGACCTCAAACTCAAAGGCAAGCCTGGCATTAAAAACTCCCGCAAGGGCAGTGTCTACATCGTCAAACCCAAAATGCACGGCCCGGCTGAAGTGGCTTTTGCCGCCGAGCTGTTGGGCCGGGTTGAAAAAATGCTGGGCCTGAAAGACAGCACCGTCAAGCTCGGCATCATGGACGAAGAGCGCCGCACCAGCGCCAACCTGATGGCCTGTATCGCTGCTGCCAGCTCGCGCGTTGCCTTCATCAACACCGGCTTTTTAGACCGTACCGGCGACGAGATGCACACCGCCATGCAGGCTGGCCCGATGATCCGCAAGGGCGACATGAAAACCAGCACCTGGATTGCTGCTTACGAGAAAAACAACGTGCAAGTCGGCCTGGCGTGCGGCCTGCGCGGCAAAGCGCAAATTGGCAAAGGCATGTGGGCCATGCCCGACCTGATGGCCGCGATGATGACGCAAAAAATCGCCCACCCACTGGCCGGCGCCAACACCGCTTGGGTGCCCAGCCCGACGGGCGCCACGCTGCATGCACTGCATTACCACCAGGTCAATGTAGCCAAGCTGCAAAAGACCATGGAAAAAGCCGTCGAGAAAGCAGATGCCAAAAAACTGCGCAACGACACATTGAACGCACTGCTGCAAATCCCCGTGACGACCACACCCAACTGGTCTGATGCTGAAAAAGCGCAGGAGCTCGATAACAACGCCCAAGGCATTCTGGGCTACGTGGTGCGCTGGGTAGACCAGGGCGTGGGCTGCAGCAAAGTGCCCGACATCCACAACATCGGCCTGATGGAAGACCGCGCCACCCTGCGCATCAGCAGCCAGCACATGGCCAACTGGCTGCTGCACGGCGTGGTAACCAAAGCCCAAATCACCGAGACCTTCCAGCGCATGGCCGCTGTGGTCGATGGTCAAAACGCTGGTGACAAGCTGTATCAGCCGATGGCAGGCAACTTTGACACGTCGATGGCGTACAAGGCTGCGACTGATCTGGTGTTCAAAGGGCTGGAGCAGCCAAGCGGCTACACCGAGCCGCTGCTGCACGCCTGGCGCTTGAAGGTCAAGGCGGGTTGATGCCAAACCGGGCTTGACCTGGCACCCAAGCGTGCTACTTTATTCATAGCTGCTTGCGCACGTATTCATTGGGCTAAAGCCCGATTTGATGGTCAAAATGGCACTTTTTAGTGCCATTTTTCTTTCCGCCGCCCTAACCCCGGCCGTTCGGCATGAGCGCTTGGTACGATTGCCTCCTATGTCTGTCGCCAAACTCACCCTGTCCCGCCTAGAAAACCTGCTGATGACCGCCTGCGATGCCTTGCGTGGCAGCATGGACGCGAGCGAGTACAAGGAGTACATCTTTGGCATGCTTTTTCTCAAACGCGCCAGCGACCTGTTTGATGAACGCCGCGAAGCCATCAAAGAAGAAGGCAAAGCCGCCAAACTCAGCGAAGACGACATTGCCATCAACCTGGAAGACAAAGACCAGTACGCAGGCAAGTATTTTTTTGTGCCCGAGCGCGCCCGCTGGAGCGAGCTCAAACACACCAAGGTCAACGTCGGCTCCATGCTCAACAAGGCCCTGGAAGCCCTGGAAGACGATAACGCCGATGCGCTGCAAGACGTGCTCAAAGGCACGATCAACTTCAACCGCAAAATCGGCCAGACCACACTTGACGACGACACGCTGGCCGACTTCATTCAGAACTTTGACAAGATTCCGCTCAAAGACAGCGACTTTGAGTTCCCCGACCTGCTGGGCGCGGCTTATGAGTGGCTGATCAAATACTTTGCCGATCACGCTGGTAAAAAGGCGGGTGAGTTTTACACCCCAGCCGAGGTGGTGCGCATTTGTGTAGAAATTTGCGACCCCACCAACAACATGCGTGTGTACGACCCGACTGTGGGCTCGGGCGGCATGCTCATTCAGGTGCGCGACTACGTGCGTGAAAAGGGCTTGGACGCCAACACCGTATCCCTTTACGGGCAAGAAAAAATAGGCACCACCTGGTCGATTTGCAAAATGAACATGCTGCTGCACGGCATACCCGATGCTGACATTCGCCAGCAAGACACCCTGCGTGAGCCCCAGCACAAAGACGAAACCAACCAGCTGCGCCGCTTTGACCGCGTGCTGGCCAACCCGCCCTTCAGCCAGAACTACATCAAGAAAGACATGCAGTTCCCCGGCCGCTTTCCGGTATGGATGCCCGAAAAAGGTAAGAAGGCTGACTTGATGTTTTTGCAGCACATGCTGGCGGTGCTCAAAGCCGATGGCCGCATGGCTACGGTCATGCCGCACGGTGTGCTGTTTCGCGGTGGCGAAGAGCGCGAGGCGCGCAAACACTTCATTGACAGCGGTTATCTGGAAGCCGTCATCGGCCTGCCCGGCAACCTGTTTTATGGCACCGGCATTCCGGCCTGCATTTTGGTGCTGAACAAGGCAGGCGCGTCACAACGCGGCCATGTGCTCTTCGTCAACGCCGACCGCGAATACCGCGAAGGCAAAGCCCAAAACCACCTGCGCGCCGAAGACATTGACAAAATCGTCCACGCCTACCGGGCAGGTCTTGACATACCCGCCTACGCCCGCTGCATGCCGGTGGCTGAGATCAAGGCTGAAGACTACAACTGCAACATCCGCCGCTATGTCGACAACGCCCCACCGCCCGAGCCGCACGACGTGCGCGCCCATCTGCATGGCGGCGTGCCGGTGAGCGAGGTCGACGCCCTGGCCCACTTTTGGCACAACTACCCGGCTCTGCGGGAAAGCTGCTTTTTGCCTAGGACAACCCTAAAAAGTCCCAGTCATTCCCGCGAAAGCGGGAATCCAGCCGTTCCCTACGCCGACTTCACCTCCGCCCTGCAAGACAAACGAGCCATTGCCGACCACATTGCCCAGCACCCTGCCGTGCAGCAGCGCCAAGCTCAGTTCATGCAGCAGTTGGCCACTTGGTGGCAGGCCCACCTGCCCGTTGTAGAAGCGCTGGCCCCAGATGCCACCAACCAGCACGCCACAGGCCGCAATGTTTACGCCGTACGCGCTGCCTTGCTTGAAGGCATTGAGCGCACATTTACAGACCAAAACCTGCTCACACGCTACCAGGTGCGTGGCGCATTCGCCAACTTTTACCAGTTGCTCGCGTCTGACCTCAAATCCATCGCCGCCAGCGGCTGGGGGCCAGAGCTGATACCTGACGACGATATTTTGCAAAGCCAGTTCCCCCAGGTGCTGGCCGAGCTGGAGGCCCAGCACGCCCGGCTGGCTGAACTGCAAGCCCTGTTTGCTGCCGCCAGCGAAGAGGACTTTGAAGACACGGAAGATACAGGTGTGCTGCCTGCAGATGAAGTCAAGGCACTCAAAACCGCCCTCAAAGACGCCAAAGGCATGGCCAAAACCGCCGAGCGTGACACGGCCTTGGGCGACTGGAAGGCTTTTCAGCTTGAGGCCGAGCGCATTGAGGCGCAGCTGTTGCGCCACGAGGCGCTGGAAGACGAGGCCAAAACCCTCAAGGCCCACATCAAAACCACCACCGACAAGAAGGACGCGCTGGTCGCACAAGCCCGCCTGAAGATCAGCCCCGACGAGGCCCGCGTCATTATTGTTGAGCGGCTGGGCAACGTGTTGTTTGCCAGCTACCAGCACTACCTGCGCGCCGACCAGCGGGCGTGTGTAGCCGCGCTTGAAAACCTGTGGCGCAAATACGCGGTGACGGCCAGGCAGATTGAGGCCCAACGGGACGCGGCGGCGGCGGCGTTGCAGAGGTTTTTGTTGGAGTTGGGATATGAGTGAGTTGCAGTACAAGCAACTCGTTGACTACGCCGATGTAACCATGGGGCAGTCGCCCGAGTCAGGTCTTTGCAACACCGAAGGGAAAGGTTTGCCCTTCTTGCAAGGCTCTGCAGAGTTTGGACTCAGCCATCCTGAAAGTGCAATTTTCTGCCAACCTCCCTTGCGCACTGCTAAGGCTGGCTCGATTTTGATTAGCGTTCGTGCGCCCGTTGGTTCGATGAACTACGCAGATCAGGACTATTGCATTGGCCGTGGCCTTGCTGCATTCAAAGCTAAGCCTGGGCTATCCAATACGATCTTCCTAAAACACGCCGTTGAGTTGCACTCGAACTTTCTCCAGCAGCGCAGTCAAGGCTCCACGTTCGCAGCAGTTTAACGTCTGATGTTCGAACAGTTCCAATTCCCGCTTTTGACGTTCCGGTTCAAGGCAAGATCGCCGCCATCCTCTCCACCATCGACACCGCCATCGAACAAACCGAAGCGCTGATCGAGAAATACCAGCACATCAAAGCCGGCCTGATGCACGACCTTTTCACCCGTGGCGTACACCCCAACGGCCAACTGCGCCCACCCCGCGAACAAGCGCCCGAGCTGTATCAGGAAACGGCGGTTGGGTGGATTCCGAGGGAGTGGGGGGTGGCGAAACTGGAGTGTTTGCTTGCGCCCGTTCCAAATAGCATTCGCAGCGGCCCTTTTGGAAGCGCATTACTAAAACATGAATTAGTTGAGTCAGGAATCCCTTTTCTAGGCATTGACAACATACATGTCGAGTCCTTCAATTCAGAGTTTCGCCGTTTTGTGAGCTCTAAAAAGTTTAATGAACTGGCAAAGTATGGCGTTCGAAAAAAGGACGTTGTCATAACGATCATGGGGACCGTTGGCAGATGTTGCGTAATTCCCGATGACTTGGAAGTTGCGCTGTCATCTAAACACCTCTGGACAATGACTTTTGACCAAGAGAAGGTGATTCCTCGCCTCATCTGCTGGCAACTTAATTTTTCCACTTGGGCTACGGCTTGGTTCAGGCGCGCAAGACAGGGCGGCATCATGGATGCCATTCAATCCAGCACTCTTAAACGCTTGGTATTGCCAGTCCCTGATTTCGATGAGCAAGAACGCATCGATACGCGTTATGGCTTTCTTAGCTCGCGCATCGAGCAGGAAAAGCAGAAATTGAAAAAGCTCAAGCTGCAAAAACTCGGCCTTATGCAAGATCTGCTCACCGGCAAAGTCGCGGTCGCGGTATGTGCGGAACCTGCGGAGGGCATAAGTGTCTAGTTTGTTTCACAATCTCAACCCAGAAAAAGCGCTGATCTGGCGTATCATCCACCGCGACAATTTGCCGTGGGTTTTGCAGCATGGCCTGCATTGCGGCAACAGTGCTGAACGGGCGCCGAATTGGGTGAATATTGGTAATGCAGAACTGATCGACAAGCGCGCACGTCATCCGGTGCCAATGCCACCAGGTGGGTTGCTGAACGACTATGTGCCTTTCTATTTCACGCCCTTCTCCGTGATGATGCGTAATATTCGGTCCGGGCGCGGTGGGGTGCCACAGCGGGGCAATGACGAGATTGTGATTCTGGTGTCCAGCCTGCACCACTTGGCACAGCAGGGCTTGCCATTCCTGTTTACTGACATGCACGCCTACTACCGCTGGGCCACGTTCTACAACAACCTGGCACACCTGGGCAAGGTGGACTGGCCGCTGCTTCAGGCGCGGGACTTCAAACGCGATGAGAATGACCCTGCTAAATTTGAGCGTTATCAAGCCGAGGCGCTGATTCACCGGCACTGCCCGGTATCGGGGTTGATAGGTATTGTTTGTCATTCAGAAGCAGGCAAAATAGCAGCTCAGGCGCAAGTCGCGGCCCAAGGGCTGAATTTGCTGGTTCATGCACGTCCGGGGTGGTATTTTTGATGCTTAATTTCACAACTGGTAATTTGCTTGAGGCCCGTGCGCAAGCGCTGGTGAATACAGTGAACACCGTGGGCGTGATGGGCAAAGGCATCGCGCTGATGTTCAAAGAGCGCTTTGACGACAACTACCGCCAGTACGCTGCTGCCTGTAAGGCGCATGAAGTGACAACCGGGCGCATGTTTGTTACCCAGCCCACCGAGCTAGACGGCCCGCGCTGGATTGTGAACTTCCCCACCAAGCAACACTGGCGCTCACCGTCCAGGCTCGAATGGGTGACCGATGGGTTACAAGACCTGCGAAAGTTTTTGATCGACAACAAAGTCACCTCCATTGCTATCCCGCCGTTGGGTGCGGGTAATGGTGGACTGGACTGGGAAGTGGTGAAGCCGGAAATTGAACGTGTGTTGGGTGATCTGACCGATATTGAGATCACAGTATTTGAGCCTACCAAGCAGTACCAGAACGTAGCCAAGCGCACAGGCGTTGAAAAGCTGACGCCGGCCCGCGCGCTGATTGCCGAGTTAGTGCGCCGCTACTGGGTACTTGGTATGGAGTGCAGTTTGCTGGAGATCCAAAAACTGGCCTGGTTTCTTCAGCGGTCTATTGAAAAACTCGACTTGGGCGAGAACCCTTTAAATCTAAAGTTTGAAGCCAACAAGTTTGGCCCTTTTGCGCCGGACCTGAATCATCTGCTCAACAGCTTGGACGGTAGCTATCTACGTAGCGAGAAGCGAATAGCTGATTCAACCCCGTTTGATGTGGTTTGGTTCAATGACGAGCGCAAGGATTTGGTGCAGGGCTATCTACGCAGCGAAGCCAAGACTTATGTGGATGCACTGGAACAAACAACAGCTTTAATTGACGGCTTTGAGTCTCCCTTCGGCATGGAGCTGCTATCCACTATCGACTGGCTACTGAGTCGGGAAGGCGTGGCTCCCACTGCCGAGGCCATACGTGTTGGACTGAACGCTTGGCGCCACGAAGGCGGGGCGGCACGCAAATCCCAGCTATTTGACGACCGTGCTATCGGCATTGCGCTGGAACGGCTGGTTGGGTGAAACCCACTCTGTGCAGCATCGTGATGAATACGATTGAAGCTGCGGCCACGTCAAGGCAGGCCGACGACATGGCGGACGCTCTGCTGGTGCACGTTGTGCAGTCGCGATTGAACGAAATTCCTGATGCGATTGAGGTGGACATTGATGCCATCTGATCGATGAGCGAATACACCGAGGTAGAACTACCTTTCCTGCAGCAGCTAGCCGCCCAGGGCTGGACGGTGGTGGACCAAGGGTGCGCCAACATTCCACAAGACCCTGCAGCCAGCCTGCGTGCGTCTTTCCGCGAATGGCTGTTGCCCGGTGTGTTTGCTGCAGCGGTGCGCCGCATCAACACCTTGCCAGATGGCATACCCTGGCTAACCGACCGCCAGCTGGACGACCTGCGTAGCCAGGTGCTGCGCCAGCCCAACCGCACGCTGCTGGAAGCCAACGAGGCCATTCAGGCGCTGCTGTTCAAGGCACAAGTAGACGTGAACGAAGCCACAGGCGAGGCTGACCCGGTGGTGAAGCTGATCGACTTTGCGCACCCTGAGAACAACAGCTTTCATGCCGTCAACCAGTTCCGCATTGACACGCCGGGCTGCGTGCGCCAGTTCATCATTCCCGATATTGTGTTGTTTGTGAATGGCATTCCACTGTGCGTGGTGGAGTGCAAAAAAGGCTCAGAAACCTGCGCCAACCCGATGGCTGAAGCCTTTGTGCAGTTGCAGCGCTACATGAACAAGCGGCCAGACACGGCCGCAGCGGGCTTGCGCGAAGGGGAGCCACGGCTGTTTCATAGCAACTTGCTGCTGATTCGCAGCTGTGGGCTGGAGGCAGACTACGGCACCATCACCTCTGGCGAAGAGCATTTTTACGACTGGAAAACGCTTTACCCGCAGGACGACAGCGCAATGGATGGCATGAATGCCCAGCAGCGGCTGGTGACGGGCATGCTGACCCCAATCAACTTGCTGCACATCTTGCGCACCAGCACGGTGTTGATGGACACAGACAGCGGGCCGCGCATCAAGGTGGTGTGCCGCTACCAGCAGTACCGCGCTGCAGCCAAAATTTTGCAGCGCTTGCGCACGGGCGCTACCAGCGCCGAGCGCAGTGGCGTGGTCTGGCACACGCAGGGCTCTGGTAAATCGCTCACCATGGTGTTTTTGGCGCGCATGCTGCGCGCCAGCAGTGACCTGAACGACTACAAGATTGTGCTGGTCAATGACCGGCAAGGCCTGGAAGAGCAGCTGGGTGAAACGGCCAAGCTGATAGGTGCCAAGGTGAACGTGATTGAAACCCGCGCTGACTTACGTATGCAACTCGGCACTGACAGCTCTGACGTCAACATGGTGATGGTTCATAAATTCCAAGAGCGCAAGGAAACCCTGACCAACATCGTGGCCGAGGCGCTGGGCACATACCTGGCCATACCCGCAGCGCAAACTTTTGGTGCGGTGAATACGTCAGAACGCATCATCATGCTGGTCGATGAGGCGCACCGCACCCAAGGCTCTGACCTGGGTGACAACCTGTTTGAGGCTTTTCCTAACGCCACACGTATCGCCTTTACCGGCACGCCACTGATTACCGAGCGGCATGCCGGGCGCAAGACGCACAAGCGGTTTGGCGAGTACATCGACACCTATCGGCTGATGGACGCCGTGAATGATGAGGTGACGCTGCAAATTTTGTACGAAGGCAAAACGGCCGACACCGCCTTGAGTGAAAAGCATGCGTTTGACACAGCGTTTGAAGACCTGTTCAAGGAGCGCAGTGCAGAAGACCTGCTAGCCATCAAAAAGAAATACGGCGCAACCGGCGATTTGCTGGAGGCTGAAAACCGTATCAATGCAATCGCCAAAGACCTGGTGGGGCACTACGTAAACAACATATTGCCCAACGGCTTCAAGGCACAGGTGGTGTGCCACTCAAAGCTGGCCTGTATTCGCTACCAAAATGGCATACGGGCTGCTTTGAAAGAGCGCATCAGCAGCGAGGAGTTGAAGGACGCACCAGACTTGGAGCTGATTGCCAAACTAAGATTCTTGAAAACGGCGGTGGTCATTTCGTCTGACGGAACGAATGAGGCGGCATTTGTCACGCTAGCGCGCAAGGAGGCCGCGCGGATGAACGCGGTTAATAATTTTTGCAAGCCGCTTGACCTGACGGACGCAGATGCGACCAATACCGGAATCGCTTTTTTAATCGTTTGCGACATGCTGCTCACCGGGTTTGATGCCCCGATTGAGCAGGTGATGTACATCGACAAGAAGCTGCGCGAACACTCATTGCTACAAGCCATTGCGCGAACCAACCGGGTCTCAAAAGGCAAAAAACGTGGCTATATCGTGGACTACATCGGCCTGGCCAACCATTTGACCGAAGCGCTGACGATTTACGCCGCCAGTGATGAACTGCAAGAGTTGCAAAGTGGCCTGCAAAATATCAGCACTGAGCTGCCTGTGTTGCAGGAGCGCTACCAGCGCTTGCTGCAGCACTTTGAAAGCTTGGGTGTGAAGCAACTCAAGCAGTTCGTAAACGGTGAACTGCATGGCCTGGACACTGACGCTGCCGTGGTAGATGCTGCTGTCACAGCACTCAAGAACGAAAAGCATCGTGCAGACTTTGATGTTTACCTCAAGAAATTTATGATGAGCATGGACATCGTTTTGCCGCATGCATCAGCGCAGCCTTACCGCGTGCCTGCCCGGCGATTTGGGTATATCTTGGCGGTTGCTAAAGAGCGCTACAAAGACACCAGCCTGAATTTTGGCGATGCGGGTGAAAAAGTGAAGGCTTTGATCAACGCGCATTTGATCAGCCTGGGCATCAACCCCAAGGTAGAGCCCGTGGAACTGCTGGCACCCGACTTTATGGACAAGCTGGCTGCGCATGCGGGCAAAAGCGCAGCGGCCAAGGCCAGTGAAATGGAACACGCCATTCGTAAGCACTGCACGGTTCATCACGACGAAGACCCCGCGTTTTTTAAGAGCTTGTCTGCCAAAGTTGATGCGCTGATAGAAAAGCACCATGACCAATGGGACTTGCTGGCTGAAAAGCTGGCTGAGCTGCGGGGTGAGGCTCTGGCGGGCCGCACCGAAGGTGAAAGCGGCATGAGCCGTGAAGCGACGACGTTTTATGAGCACATCGTACAAACAGGCTTTGCCCAAGGCGCTGTGCCCGAAGCTGACCAGACGGCCATGAAAATGTTGATGGAGCGACTGGTTGGCTTGCTGCAAGACGCTATCGGTAGCCTTGACTTCTGGATGAATGCAGACAAGCAAAAGCGAGTTCGCGGTGCTATCAAAACTGAAATTTCAAAAGCTGGCATCACTGAACTTAAAACCAACCGTGAACGCGTGACTGTAGAAGTGATGAAGCTTGCCAAAAATCGCCATGACGCATTGATGGCCGCCAGCTTGTCAAAGGATGCGCATGCTAACCGCTGATTTTCAAGCCGGCCAAGTGCGCCAGGTTCAAGACATTCAGTACCAGTTGCTTCCAGGCGCTGACCGGCAAACGACTGATATTGTGATTGAGCGTGACGGCGTGGTGCGGGTGCGTCCGCCCCTTCGCATGACACCTGAGCAAGCGGACGAAACGGTGTTTTCCAAACGCATGTGGATTTACCGCAATCTGGCAGAGTGGCGCGACTTGAATGCCACCCGTATCGTGCGGGAATGGGTGAATGGCGAGTCATTTTTGTACCTTGGCAGCAGCTACCGGTTTGCGATGGTGGTGCAGCAGGCTGAGCCGCTTTAGCTTTATGTTGGGCGTTTTAAATTGCGGCGTCCTTTGGTTGAGCAGGGCGGCCGTGAAGCCGCTCAGGCTGCTTTTGAACAGTTTTACAAAGAAAAGGGCCTTTTTCGTATTCAGCAGCGAGTCAGTCACTTTGCGCCCCGAGTAGGCGTACAGCCAGGCGAGGTGCAGGTAAAAGACTTGGGATTCCGATGGGCCAGCTGCCTGCCAAGTGGCGCCATGCACTTTCACTGGAAATGCCTAATGGCTCCGCTAACGGTGATTGACTACATCGTCGTACATGAGCTGTGCCACATGCGTCACCGCGACCATTCAGACGCATTCTGGAATGAGGTGGACAAGGTATTGCCCCAATACCGTGAGCGAAAAGAGTGGCTTCGCCAGCGCGGTGCGCATCTGGATCTTTAGATTCAATCCGAAATATCAAAAAACCGAACAAACCCCGTTCAAAAAATTCAACCCGCCCTTGCCGCGCGCCGCGTACCATAGGGTATGGCAATAGACACAGACTTCATTCTTGCAACGGCTGAGCGGGTACGCCAGGCCGCTGCTTCCGGCAGCAGCTTGCGCATTCGCGGGGGCGGAAGCAAAGACTTCTACGGCGAAGCGCTCCAAGGCGAGTTGCTGGACACTGCGCCGCTTAGTGGCGTGGTGAGCTACGAGCCCAGCGAGCTGGTGGTGACAGCTTTGGCAGGCACGCCGCTGGCTGAACTGGAGGCGCTGCTGCTGGCGCAAGGCCAGTGTCTGCCATTTGAGCCGCCGCACTTTTCACCCCATGCTACGGTCGGCGGCATGGTGGCTGCGGGTCTGAGCGGCCCGGCGCGTGCCAGTGCAGGCGCTGTGCGTGACTTTGTGCTGGGTGTCAAACTCATCAATGGCAAAGGCGAGCATTTGACCTTTGGCGGGCAGGTGATGAAAAACGTGGCGGGCTATGACGTGTCGCGCCTGATGGTCGGCGCCATGGGCACGCTGGGTCTGCTGACAGAAGTGAGCTTGAAGGTATTGCCGATAGCCCCGCTTGAGGCGACCCTGAAATTTGAAATACCGCAAGCCCAGGCGCTCAAGCAACTCAATGCCTGGGGCGGCCAGCCGCTGCCGCTCAATGCCAGTTGCTGGCTTGATGACAACGGCGTTGGTACGCTCTACCTGCGTTTGCGTGGCGCTGTGGCGGCGGTTGAATCAGCCTGCGCCAGGCTGGGCGGTGAGCGACTGCCCAATGACCAAGCCGCCGCAGACTGGGCGCTTTGCCGTGACCTGCAGTTGCCGTGGTTTAAGGCGCGTGGCGACACACAAGACCTGTGGCGCTTGTCTGTGCCCCAAACGACCCCCGTGCTTGACTTGCCTGACTCACCTTTCATTGAATGGCATGGCGGCCAGCGCTGGGTTCGGGCGGACGAATCGCAAGGCGCACAGCTTCGCGCACAGGCTCAGGCCGCTGGTGGAAGCGCTACGTTATTTATAGCTGCTCACGCGCGTCAACAGGGCGTTAAAGGCCGATTTGACACCCTAAAACCGCCTCTGGAGCGCATTCACCGCGAATTAAAGCGCGAATTTGACCCGGCAGGCGTCTTCAACCCGCACCGCATGTACGGGGCGTTTTAAACATGCAAACCAACCTCTCCCCCGAATTTAAAAACTCTGCTGAAGGCCTGGAGGCTGAAGCCATTTTGCGCAAGTGTGTGCACTGTGGTTTTTGTACGGCCACCTGCCCGACTTACCAGTTGCTGGGTGACGAGCTGGACGGCCCACGAGGTCGGATTTACCTCATCAAACAGGTGCTGGAGGGTGAAGTGCCCACCCGCAAAACCCAGCTGCATTTAGACCGTTGCCTGACCTGCCGCAACTGCGAGACCACCTGCCCCAGCGGTGTTGAGTATGGCCACTTGATTGACATTGGCCGCAAGCTGGTGGATGAGCGGGTTGAACGGCCGCTGCTTGAAAAGACTGTGCGCTGGGCCCTCAAAGAAGGCTTGCCGTCACCGCTGTTTGCACCCGCGATGGCGATGGGCCAGGCGGTGCGCGGCTTGCTGCCTGCGTCTCTTAAAAGCAAGGTACCTGCCAAACAAGCCACCAGGACTGCGCCCTCCCGCAGCCACGCGCGCAAGGTGTTGATGCTCGAAGGCTGCGTGCAGCCCGCCATGTCGCCCAACATCAACTCCGCCACTGTGCGGGTGCTGGACGCGGCTGGCATACAGGTGGTGGTGGCCAAAAAAGCCGGTTGCTGCGGCGCTGTGAAATTTCACCTGAACGACCACGACGGCGGCAAGTCCGAGATGCGCCGCAACATTGATGCGTGGTGGCCGCATGTTGAAAGCGGCGTTGAAAGCATCGTCATGAACGCCTCCGGCTGCTGCAGCATGGTCAAAGACTACGGCCATGTGTTGCGGGATGACCCGGCTTACGCCGCCAAGGCTGAACGCATCAGCGCATTGACACGCGATTTGAGCGAGTTGCTGCCAGATTTGGTCGATGTACTGCGTGACAAGGTTTCAGCAAAGTCGGGGCAAATCGCCTTTCACCCGCCCTGCACCTTGCAGAATGGCCAGCAACTGCGTGGCGGCGTTGAAAAGCACCTGGGCGCGCTGGGCTTTAACGTCAAAACGGCCAGTTGTGAAGCACACCTGTGCTGCGGTTCAGCGGGTACGTACTCGGTCTTGCAGCCCAAGCTGTCTTACGCGCTGCGCGACCGCAAACTGGGCAACCTGAGCGAGATGAAGCCAGAGGTCATCGTTTCAGCCAATATTGGCTGCATCACCCACCTGCAAAGCGGCACGGCCACGCCGGTACGGCACTGGGTTGAGGTACTGGATGAGGCGTTGACTTAAATCCCTGCTGACACCACGCTGTCAGTAGCCCCCCGGCATCATTCAGACTCCCTTCACTACTCAGGAGTCTTGTATGAAAAACGCCATCACATGGTTTGAACCTAGAAAAAGCAGTTGACCACCGATAAACCTTTCGCAGACCGCATGTGCACCCAGTCTTTTAGCGTCAATGGCCTTCACCGCTTGGGTGACAGCGCTATGCGCCCGACAAGCACCCCGCCCAACGCGCCCAGCTGCGTTGCGCCGTCTTGCTGCACCCGCTGGGCGGGGCACACTCGGGCGCATCCAACAGCTTTTTCTAGGGTTCGTGCAAGGTGCCCGGCTTGGCTGGATTCAGGGCCGGCCAGGCAATCACCTTGGGAGTTTCTGGTATCGGTACGAGCTGATTGATCACCTGCCCGGGGAATACCTTTTCACGCAGGTCTTTCAACACGTCCTGCGCCCCGCCAAATGGCGTCAGCACGTCAATCAACCAGATCTGGTCACCCGACGTCCAGTCTGTCATGGTCAACTGGTGCGGCGCTGTTTTGTAACGCTGTGCCGCAGCATCGCTTAGCTTGGCCCAAGACACAAACGCAATGGGTGCCTCGTCTTTCAAATACAGCTTGGCCTGGTCCAGCATCAACGGCGGCAATACTCGCCACTCCAGCTCGCTGACCAGTGTGTGCCGACTGGCCGATTGCTGCATCATCAGCCAGGTCACAGGCCCGAGCAACGGGATTTTGGAGATGACCTTTTGCGCCTGCTTTTTGGCCAGCGCAGCCAGCTCAGCCAGTTCCCCGGGAGGCAGCATGTCGGCATTCGTGGGCGGTGTTTTGGGTTCAGTCATGGGGCGCTTTCAAGTAAGTTGTTGATGGCAAGTAAATCAGTCTCAAGCAAGGTGGCGTTGGCAGCTTTTAGGCGCAGGCCTTGCATCAGCGTGTCAACCCGCGCCTTGTGCCAGTCGCGCTGGGCGGCATACAACTGCTGCTCGGCATTGAGCACGTCAATATTGATGCGCGTGCCAATACGATACCCAATCTTGTTGGCGTCAACAGCGCTTTTGCTTGAAAAAATCGCCGATGTCAGCGCTGCAACCTGTGCTTGCCCGTTCACCACACCACTGAAGGCCTGGCGTGCCTGCGTGGTCGCTTGCCGCCGCGCGGCTTCCAGCTCTTCTTCGGCTTTGTCTTTAAGCGCCAGCGACTCGCGCACGCGTGCCTGCACAGCGCCACCAGCAAACAAAGGCACATTCAAACTCAAGCCGACCTGACTGGAGCGTACGCGGGTCGAAATATCAGCCGGCGAGCTGATGCTGCCTGATGCAAAGTTGCGCCCGTAGCTTGCTGTCAAGTCCAGGCTGGGTGAATGCGCCGCCTGATTTTTGGTGATTTCACGGTCAGCGACTTCCAGCGCAGCTTGGGCAATTCGTACAGGCAGCGACTGCGCGCGCGCACTGTCTGCCCAGGATTGAACGCCACCTGCTGGCAAGGCAGGCAAGCTGGCGTTGTCATTCAAACGGCTTAAAACTTGCGTTTCCTCACCCAGCATACGTGCCAGCTCGGCGCTTTTGTTGTCTAGCTCACTGCGCGATGCAACGGCCTGGGCGCGCGACAAGTCCAGCCGCGATTGCGCCTCATGTACATCCGTCACCGTCGCCACACCCACTTCAAAATTGCGACGCGCCAAGCCCAGTTGCTGCTCAACCGATGCCACCTGTAATTGCGCTACGCGCGCCGCCTCTTGCGCCACCAACACGTCCAGGTAGCTTTGCGCTGCGCGCAATATCAGCTCTTGTTCGGCCAACTGGTATTGGCTGCGCGCCAGCAGCTCCTGCTGCTCGGCCTGATTCAGGCCAACCCAGCTTGCCGCGCGCCACAGGGGCTGGGTCAGCTGCAAGTTCCAGTTCCAGCTGTCGACTTTTCGATCCAGGCCTGCCGCGTCGTTAAAAGAAGCCAGCCCCGTTTGCTTGCTATTGGTACTGACAAGATTAATCACCGGCAAAAGCCCGGCACGCGCTTGCGGCACCCGCTCAAGCGCAGCCCGCAAAGTATGCGCTGCTGACCGATAAGCCGGATCCCGCGCCTGCGCTTTGCGGTACACATCCAGCAAGTTGTCTGCCCAGGCGTGCGAAACACTTAGCAAAAGAACGCTGCAAACAAGTAACACGCGCGACTTGGTATTGTTCAAGCCGGGGCCGCGGATCTGGCTTCGCCAGTCCGCAGGCGCAGCGGCCCCTCCGGGGGGCGGCTGGTTTTTGGGGTCAGAGCCCAAATTCGCCACAGTAAGTAACCGTGGCGCATTGTCTTCATTCAAGCCAGGGCCACGGATCTGGCTATGCCAGTCCGTAGGCGCAGCGGCCCCCTCGGGGGGCAGGGCGCTACACGAAGTGAGCAACCGTGGGGGCCATTTACCTTTCACGTAATGCCTCCTGCTGGTAACGCAACATCGGCGCGATGAAATATTCAATCATCCGGCGTTCGCCCGTGCGGATGTCCGACGTCACGCTCATGCCCGCCGTCACCGTGCCGCGCTGGCCATTGACAACCCTGGGTGTCTGACCGTTTTTAAGCAAAATACGCACCGGGTACACCGGCCCCAGTTTCGGGTCATTCACAGCATCCGTGCCCACCCATTGCACCGTGCCTTCAATGTAGCCAAAGCGTGTGAAGTCATAGGTCTCCACCTTGTTGATCACGCGCTGCCCCACTTTGAGGTGACCGATGTCGCGGTTCATGACCTGGGTTTCAACCTCAAGTGCTGCACTGAAAGGCACAATCGTCATCAAGGCCTGCGCCTGCGTTACCACGCCGCCCACGGTGGTCACTGCCAGCTGCTGCACCACCCCGTCAATCGGGCTGCGCAAAACCGTCAAGTCGCGCCGCTGGTTGGCTTTGACCAGCTCTTGCTTGGCTGCATCGTTTTTACGCATCGCATCGACCAGCTCAGCACTAGCGCGCGCCCTGAATTCAGCTTGCGCCTGCTTTTGTTGCTGCACCGAAGCATTCAAACTGGCCACAGATTCATTCAGGCGATTGCCCAGTACCGCCAATTCTTTTTCCATGTTTAGCAGCTCAAGCCGGGTTTCAATTACACCCGTTTCTGCAATGTGTCCGGTCTTGGCCAGGTCTTCACGCATGTCGTGCTTTTTACGCACCAGTGGCAAGCTGGTACGCAGTTGAGTGATGTTGGCGGTAATCGCGTCACGGTCTGCGGTGCGCTTAGCAATGTCGGCATTGAGCGCCGCTATCCGCGATTCTTGTTCAGCGCGCCTGCTGGTCAGCACGGATTGCTGGTTCACCACCATCGTCTCTGGCAAGTCGGCGGCTTGCGCCATCGCGGCCTTACCCGCTAGCAGCGCATTCAGGCGCAGCACATCGGCCTGGGTTTCCCAATACTCACGCTGCAGTCGGTCGCGATCAGCCTGCGTGGCGGTGGCGTCCAGCTCCACCAGCAAGTCACCCGCCTTGACGGTTTGGCCGTCCTTCACAGCAATGGCCTTGACCACCCCCGCCTCCAGCGGTTGAATGATTTTGCTTTTGCCAGACGGTATCACCCGACCCTGTGCCGTGACCACAATGTCCATAAAAGCCAGGCTGGCATAGGCCGCACTGATGGCGGCCATGCTGCAAATGGCCAGCGTCACCATGCGAGCCACGCGCGACGGTGGTTGTTGCCGCAACGCAATTGACGCGGTGCTAAAAATAGCGTGTTTTTCAGGGGGTGTCATATTGTTCAAGCTGCCTCCAAAACCTGATGCGCCCGATACAACGACGCATACCGACCATTTACACGCATCAGGTCACTGTGATTACCTGTTTCCATCAATCGCCCTTTTTCCAGTACCAAAATACGATGCGCCATGCGCAGGGTAGACAAACGGTGTGCCACGATAAAAACCGTACGCCCGTCACAGATACGCGCCATGTTGTCGTGAATCACCCGCTCGCTTTCATAGTCCAGCGATGCGGTGGCCTCGTCCAACAGCAAAATTTGCGGGTTGGTGACCAATGCCCGGGCAATCGAGATGCGGGCACGTTGCCCACCCGACAATTTACTGCCCCGTTCGCCAATAACGGTGTCATAACCCTCCGGCAATTGCATGATGAAGTCATGCGCACCTGCCAGGCGCGCACTGTCCATCACGGCCTCAGTGTCGATGGCCGGGTTGCCCAGCGCAATGTTCTCGCGCACGGTGCGGTTAAACAGCGCAGTGTCTTGCCCCACCACGCCAATCTGGTTGCGCAGCCAGGCCGTGTCCATCACACTCAAGTCCATGCCGTCGAGCAGCAGACGGCCTTTGTCAGGCACGTATAGCCGTTGAATCAACCGCATAAAGGTTGTTTTGCCAGCACCCGACACACCTGTGATGCCAACAATCTCGCCAGGTCGAACATCCACATTCACGTCACTCAACACTTCAGGCGCATTGGCGGCATAGCGAAACGACAGGTTCTCAAACGTCACCCGCCCCTTGAGCACCGGTGGCGTGCTGCGTCCCGGTCTGAAGGACGGCTCTGGCGTCGCGTTCATGATGTCGCCCAGCCGCTTGACGCTCACCTTCATCTGCGTGAAGTCCTGCCATAGTGATGCCAGCTTCAAAATCGGCGCATTCACCCGGCCCGCCAGCATGTTAAAAGCTATCAAGCCGCCGACGGTCAAGCTGCCGTCAATCACCATCAGTGCACCAAAGTACAACAGCAACACCGTCAGCACCTTGGCTGCCAGCCCAATGAACTGGTTGGTCGCATTGGCCAGGTGGCCGGACTCAAAAGAGGCCGTCACATAGTCACACAAACGCCGCTCCCAGTCGCGCTGCCAGGCGCCTTCAACCGCGTGGCTTTTCAGGGTTTCCATCGACGTGACGGTCTCCACCAAGAAAGTCTGGTTTTCAGCGCCCAAGACAAACTTGTCTTCCAGCTTTTGGCGCATCAGCGGCGTGATGAGCCAAGACGCCAAGAAAAACACCGGCAACGCAGCAATCACTATCAAAGTCAGCGTGACGCTGTAATAAAACATCACCCCCAAAAATACCACGGCAAAAAACAAATCCAGCCAGCTTGTCAGCGCAGCACCGGTCATGAAATTGCGGGCGTTCTCCAGTTCACGCACCCGCGCCACGGTGTCACCACTTCGGCGCGACTCAAAATACGACAACGGCAAATGCATCAGGTGCCTGAACAACTTGGCACCCAGCTCAACGTCTACTCGGTTGGTGGTGTGGGTAAACAGGTAGTGCCGCATGGCGCCCAAAATCACCTCAAACAAACCCACACCCAGCAGCGCAATCACCATCACGTCCAGCGTTGTCATGGATCGGTGCGTTAGCACCTTGTCTATCACCACCTGAAAAATCAACGGCGTGAGGAGCGCAAATATTTGCACAAAAAAGGAAGCCAGCAGCACCTCACTGAGCACACCTTTATATTGGCTCAGTGACGTCCAAAACCAGCCCACACCAAAGCCTGTGCTGGGCGCATCACCCATGCCCTTCAGTCCCGCAGCCTGCAGGCGTGCCGTTACCCATTCAATCTGTACGGCAGGCGCCATTTGCAGGCCAAATTGTTCCCATGTCAGTTGCTGCGGTTGCGCACCGCCAGCGGCTTGAACCACCAGGCCCTGCTTGTCCGCATGGCCAATCAGCAACCATTGCCCATCTGCACCCCGCGCCAGTGCTGGCAAGGGCCCGCCCACCAGCTTGTTCAATGGCGTTTGGTGGTACTTCACCTCTAGCGACAGGCTTTGCAAGGCCTGCACCAGCGCCACGCCGCTGACGCCCGAAGCTGGCCAGGCATGGTGCTCAGCCAGCCGCGCCACGTCGGCACTGGTGCCCAGCAAATGCAAAAAAGAAGCGACCAAGCCATGCAAGTCGCTGCCAGAGTTGGCCGCGTCAGGCGCGCCAGCCGCTGTTGGTTGGCTGGGCGCAAGAAATTCGGCAGCGATAGGGTGAGTCAGTGTTTGCATGATGCTTTAGTTATTGGAAACGGCATTAAAAGAAGAACCAGCCTGGTTAACGGGTGCTGGCAGCCACGCCGAATAATTACCGCCGCTAAGCTGCAAGCCCAGCTTGGACAAAAAGCGGCCCGTGCGCTGCATGGTCACGCCACTGGCCACGCCGATATACACCTCGGCGGCTGCCCGGTTTTGCGCCCAGCCCCTGAAAGCCATGACCATCTTGATGGCCGCCAGGCCACCCCGGTGCTTCGGGTCTACCAGCAAAAAAATCGACGACGCCACCCGCTCACGGCAAAAAAAGTATTCATCAATACTGCCAATCATCAAACCATGCACTTGGCCAGATGCATGGCGTGCGGCCACAAAAAAAGTGGTGCTCAAAGGCTTTTCAATCATGTGTTTAAAGCGCTGCGCCACGCGCTCAGCGTCATACGGCAAGCGCGAAAACCGGCTTTCAAGATGGCAGACATGCCCCAGCTCGACCAGCGGCGGTATGTCTTGCAAACTTGGCGGTGCAATATTCATGGGTTCCCTCCCTGTCCTTATCTGTTCTTCGGCTTTTAAAGTAGCCGACCTCATTTATTGCCAATTTGTCAAGCGGCCTGTAGTTGCCCGGTTTGCCCAGCTTGCTCCCACTGCGTTTGCGTTGCCAGCAGCAGGTGCTGCGGATCCGGTGCATCGCTCATGGGCACAGTCGCCAGTGCTTCGTTGTCTTGTGCAGCGGTCACGGTATTGATCATTTGCACCATCAGCAACGCCATGTGTTCAGGGCTTAAAGGCGGCGGCAGCGCCATGGTTTGCTCAGCAGCTATCGAGGCATAGCCAACCGGCAGCGCCACATCACCCACTGCCCCCGTGCTCCCATTTGCCCAGGTAAAGTGGGTTTGGCCAAACTCCGTCACGCCATCAATTATCCGCAATTGCTGGTCACTGCTCAGGTCAATTTGCACAATGCCGATGTCGTCCAGCGTGATCACTTCTTGCGGCGTACTGGCGCCATTGCCATCCGCGTCTTGCCATACCGCAAACTCGTGCCAGCGCGCATCCAGTCGGCTCAGCACACCATCGCCATTGCTGTCAAAAGCGGCCAGGCCTTCCAAGTCAGTGCGCGCACCGGGCAAGTAGCTGGTAAACGATATTTCGTCAAACTGGTCAATCACCCGGTCAGCGCCCTTGTCAAGTACCAGCAAGGCATCGCCCGCTGACACCCAAGCCAGGTGCTCGCGCCAGCCATCGTTGTTCACATCAAAATAAGCCTGCGAATCGTCCAGGCCAATGTAGTGCAAACCATTGCCGTCCAGGTCTAGCGTGACGGGTTTTTTGCCGCCGCCTCCATTGGTTTGAATGCTGGTGCCGAAGTGGTAAGCATTAACCGTCGCCGCTGTGGTTGCACCCCCTGCATCAGTCACCGCGATAACAAAAGGATCTGACCCGCTGTAGGTGTCACCGTAGTGGCTGCCATATTGCCATGCGCCATTTTCGGCAACTACAGTGGGAGCAATGTAGCCCGACATGCCGAAAGGTGTTGTTGATGGGTCGTAATAGTTATATTGATTGACCTGCGCGCTCCCATGCTGCGGGCTGGTGTTGAGCGAAAACGTTAGTGCCGCGCTATCACCATCGGGGTCGTATGCCACGACGCCGCCATTTTGAGTCATGGGGTCGTCGTACGGCGTGGGGGTCTGGACTATAGGGGTACCATTTTCGCCACCTCCGCCACCGCTGGTAATAATCATTGTGGCGTCTAGGTTAGAAAACCCCGTCGGGCGAAGCTCTCCGTTGCGATAAAAATCGGCAGCCCCTACCAACACCCCAGCACTATTAAACACGCCTGCTGGGGCAGTGCCTGCCATGCTGTTGGGGTAGCCACCGCTGCTGTAGCCGGCTGGCGCCTGTAGCATCTGCCCACCCAGGGCTAGATGCGCCTGCAAAATAGATTCGTCGTTGGTATGTGTCAAGCGCCAGTAGGGCGGCGCAGGGGCAACGTAGGAAGACTGCGATTCATTTTGATTGAACGGATCGACCCACCAATACCCTGCCGTGCCTGGCACAAATTCGTAGTAGCTGTAACCCAAGTACTGCGGTCGCCCATACCAAATGTCCTCAATCACCGGCGCATCATTGACCGACTGAAGCGACAGCTGCGCTGTTGCCCAAGTCAGTCCGCCATCCCCATCACTGACCTGGTAGTTAAAGCTCGCGTTGCCGTAAAAGTTGGCCGTGCCCACAAAGCGCACACTGCCATCGGCCTGCAAGCTCACCGTGCCATTGGTTGCTCCGTTCACAGCGACGATGCGCAAGTCCCTCAGCGCATTGTCATCGTCCCTGTCATTGACCAGCAGCTGCGCCGCTGTGATGCTGAACGGTATGTCTTCATAGCCGGTAAAGCTGTCATCGGTGGCAATCGGGCTGGTGTTGATGCGCGAGAAATCAATCTGCGCCGTGGCCGTGCTGCTGCCCCCTTCCGGGTCCACCACCACATAGTCAAAGCTGCCCCGCCCGGCATGGCCTTCGGTCGGTACAAAGCGCACGCTGCCATCACTGTTCAAAGTAGCCGCACCATTCAGCACATTGCTGATGCTGCCAACGCGCAAGTTGCCCGGGCTCTGCACATCCGTATCCACATCACTATCGTTTGCCAGCAGCGCAGCTTGCGTTAGGGTGTAGCTTACATCCCGCTTGCCAAACACCAGCTCACTGTTGGCC
>JANMIH010000564.1:0-4047 GCA_031375685.1 Polaromonas sp.
AGCCAACACGCCACCGCTGGCGACAGCTGTGGGTGCCAACCAAGCGATGACCTTTTTAAGCGGGCCAGAAGGCGGCTTGAGCAGCACTGAAGAAGCGTTGGCAATGGCCAAAGACTTTTTACCCGTCACGCTTGGCCCACGTGTGCTGCGTTCTGAAACCGCACCTTTGGCCGTGCTGTCTTGCCTGATGCTGAGGGAAACTTCATGAACCGCAATCTCTGGCTCCTGACCATCTGCCAAGGTCTGTTCATGACCAACAACGTGGTGTTTATCGCCATCAATGGCCTGGTCGGTTTGAGCCTGGCGCCTTTTGGCTGGATGGCCACGCTGCCGCTGATGGCCTATGTGGTGGGCGGGGCGATGTCAACGGTGCTGGTCAGCCAGACGCAAAGCCGTTTTGGCCGCAAGGTGTCGTTTCAGTTGGGCCTGGCGGTGGCCATGCTGTCGGCGCTGCTGTGCTGCTATGCCGTTTACGACAAAAACTTCTGGCTGCTGGTGGTGGCAACGGTCGTGGCGGGTTATTACAACGCCAATGCGCAGTTGTACCGGTTTGCGGCAGCAGAGTTGGCCGCGCCTGCATTCAAAGAAAAAGCCATTTCATGGGTCATGGCGGGCGGCCTATTAGGCGCGGTGTTGGGGCCCAACCTGGCGTCCCAAACCCGCAGCCTGCTGGACGCGCCTTTTGCCGGCGCCTACCTGTCGCTGGCTGTGGTGGCCTTGATCGCGATGGCATTGCTGGCTTATGTCACGTTTCCTCCAGCGCCTGACAAAACTTCGGTACATGGCGGCAGTGCAACGGGTCGGCCATTGAGCGAAATCATGCGCCAGCCCGTTTTCATCGTCGCCGCTGCAGCGGGTGCCTTGGGCTACGGCGTGATGAACCTGCTGATGGCCGCCACACCGATAGCCATGCAGGTCTGCGGCCTGTCTTTTTCTGACACCGCCTGGGTGCTGGAATGGCATGTGATTGGCATGTTTGCACCCGGCTTTTTTACCGGGCATCTGATCAAACGCTTTGGCACGCTGCCCATCATGGCCGTTGGGCTGGCACTCAATGTTGCGTGTGTGCTGATTGCGCTGTCAGGCGTTGCGTTTGAGCAGTTTTTGGCGGCGCTGTTTTTGCTTGGGCTGGGCTGGAATTTCCTGTTCACATCGGCCACCACACTGGCCACCACAGCCTACCGCCCTGAAGAAAAAGACAAGGCGCAGGGTGCGCTCAATTTTTGTGTGTTTGCGGTGCTGGCGATCTCATCGCTCACATCGGGCGTGCTGGTCACCACCCAGGGCTGGACGCTGCTGAACCTGGGCTCACTGGTGCCGCTGGGCTTGACCGGGTTACTGCTGGCCTGGCTGGCATTTCGCGGTCACAAAAGGCAAGATGCCTGACATGTTTTCAGGGTAGAGTTTTGGTTTTCACAACAACAGGAGCGCACGATGGGCTTATTGGATTCAGTGTTAGGTTCGGTCATGGGTGGTCAGCAGCAGGCTGGCGCGGCAGGCAGTAGCGGCCTGGGAAGCCTGATCAGCATGGTGGCCAACAACCCGCAACTGATGCAGGCCGTGACCGGCATGCTGAGCAATGACGGCGGGCAAGGTGGCCTGGGTGGGTTGATGGCCAAATTCCAGCAGGCCGGGCTGGGCGATGTGGTTGGCTCGTGGGTGGGCAGCGGCGAAAACAAGCCAGTCTCAGGCGACCAACTCACCGACGTGCTGGGTGCAGACACCATGGCCAATCTGGCAGAAAAACTCGGCATGAGTCAGGGTGATGCAGCGGGGCAGTTGTCAAACATCTTGCCGGGCCTGATTGACAAGCTCACACCCAGCGGCACGGCACCCGCAGGCGGCTTGGGCAATGCGGGCGACCTGATGGGCATGCTGGGCGGCTTGCTACAAAGGCGCTGAGCCGGTTGGGGACTGGTCAGGAGCGACAATCACCAACATGACCGAAGACCTGAACAGACAAAGCGAACTCAAAAAAATGGCCCTGTGCGAGCCCTGCACAGGCATTCAACGCAACTGGCGACGCGCGCCTGGCCATGCAGAACTGCTGCAACGCGGCAACCGCCAGGTGCTGAGCAAGGGCAAACTGGTGACCATCACCAGCTACCTGTGCGACCGCTGCGGGACAGCCTGGGAATACGAAAACAACAAGGCGGACCAACACGCCGGCTGGTCTGTGGTGGGACGCCACGCCAGTTAACCACCGCTGACGCGGCCCACGGTAATTGCATCTGAATGTGTTTGACGCATTTTCAAAAGTAGCGTCTGCCGTCCTACATCACGCCAAGGTTTGCACACACATCTGACGTGTGCCGCAAACGTCAAAGTCCTCTCCACGCCAGCTTGCAGTTGATCACGCACCATCCCCGGTGTTTGACAACCAGGCTGGTGAATTGTTCTAACCCAACTGGAGAAACTTATCTCATGAAAACTTTGACAACCACCCAACGCTTGCTGGCCACAGTACTCATTGCTGGCAGTGCTGGCGCATTTGCGCAAGCCAGCGGCACGGCAGGCACATCCACACCGGGCATGGGCAGCAATCAGCCCACCACGGGTGTTGGCGTGACGCCGCAAACCGCAGCTGAAGCCAACCGCCAGGCCGTGCCGCGCAGCGACACCGGCACTGTGGTGCGCACTTCGCCCAACGCCGTCGACAGTACACGCAACGCCACTGGCATGACGGGGGACACCCCTACAAACGCCGGCACCACCATGCGCACAGCACGCGCTGATCGCAACTGATCAGCACCTGATCGGTACCTGTTTCTGATTCATTTTTATTGATATTTTTTGGAGTTCAACATGAGCAACACACGACCTTTGGTGACTGGCCTTTTCCCCGACCGCACCAGCGCAGAAGCTGCCTACAGCGCTGCTGAAGCACGCGGCTACACCGCTGACGACATGAACCTGGTGATGTCTGACGACACCCGCAAAACGCATTTCACGGGTTCCACCGCTGGTAAAGAAACCGAGCTGGGCAACAAAGCCGCCGAAGGCGCAGGCATTGGTGGCGCGATTGGCGGCACGATTGGTGCAATCGCCGCAGCAGTAGCGGCAGTGGGCACCAGCATTGCCTTGCCCGGCTTGGGCTTGGTGATTGCAGGCCCGATTGCCGCGGCCATTGCAGGCGCCGGTGCAGGTGCTGCCAGCGGCGGCCTGATTGGTGCGCTGGTGGGCTGGAACATGCCTGAAGAGCGCGTCAAAGAGTACGAAGAGGGCATGAAAAAGGGTGGCATCCTGATGGGCTTGCGCACCCGGGACGATGCAGACGCAGAGCACCTTGAAAGCGCCTGGAAGTCCAACCGTGGCCAATACGTCTACCGTTAATTCTGGACGTTCAAGGGCGGCTGGCTGATGCCACGCCGCCCTTGTCTTGTCATGCCCTATTTTTTGAACTGCACGGTTTTGAGCCGTGCCCTGACGTCTTCTGTCATGGCATTGTGTTTTGCTCATTCAGCCAGTGCGGACAACAGCTTTGCCGCCCGCGCGGTAGCCACAGGCAATACACGCGGGCAGGTGTTTGCGGTCATTGACAAGGCTGCGGCAACCGTGAGTTTGTACGATGCAGCGGGCAAGTTTCTGGCAGCTTCGCCTGTGCTGCTGGGCCAGGCCAAAGGCGATGCGTCTGTACCGGGTATTGGCGAGCGGGCGATGTCACAGATTGCGCCGCATGAGCGCACCACACCTGCCGGGCGATTCGTGTCCGAGCCAGGCAAAAACCTGAACGGTGAAACGGTGGTGTGGATTGACTACGACGCTGCTGTCTCCATGCACCGGCTGCGGCCATCGAACCCACTTGAAAAACGGCCAGAGCGCATGGCCACAGCCTCCCCGCAAGACAACCGCATCACTTACGGCTGTGTGAATGTGCCTGCCGAGTTTTACGACCGCTGGGTGATGCCATCACTGGGCAAAACCGCTGGCGTGGTTTATGTGTTGCCTGAAAATCAGTCTGCGAAAAATCTTTTTCCATTTTTGCAGTAGCCGTGCATTCAATATTTGCTACAAATTAAATAGCTGGTTGCGCCCGTATTTATTGGG
>JANMIH010000582.1:0-5898 GCA_031375685.1 Polaromonas sp.
GCCAAACGGGCCCTCACCGGTCATCATTTTGGCGGTGTTGTCGGGCAGGGGCATGTCCATCTCGGCCATGTCGGCCATGCCGCGCTCGCCCATCACCATGTAGTCGGGGATCACATTGGTAATTTTTTTGACGATGTCGCTGTGGTCAACACCGATGAGCGTTGGCACGTCGTGGCCCATGGCGTTCATGGTGTGGTGGCTCTTGTGGCAGTGAAAGGCCCAGTCGCCCTCTTCGTCGGCTAAAAATTCAAGTTGCCGCATCTGGCCAACAGCAATGTCTTGCGTCACCTCATGTTGGCGCGTCGATTTTGGTGTTGGCCCACCGTCTGTGCCTGTCACCAAAAACTCGTGGCCGTGCAGGTGAATCGGGTGATTCGTCATTGTCAGGTTACCGATGCGGATGCGAACTTTGTCGTTTTTACGAACGATCAATCGGTCAATGCCGGGGAATACACGGCTGTTCCAGCTCCAGATGTTGAAGTCCAGCATGGTCATGATTTTGGGTGTGTAGGCACCCGGGTCAATGTCGTAGGCGTTGAGCAAAAATACGAAGTCGCGGTCAACTTCATCGATCAGCGGATGCTTGGCCTTGGGGTGAGTGATCCAGAAACCCATCATGCCCATTGCCATTTGCGTCATCTCGTCCGCATGCGGGTGGTACATGAAGGTACCAGGGCGGCGGGCGACAAACTCATAAACAAAGGTTTTCCCAACCGGAATCGCGGGTTGGTTCAACCCGGACACGCCATCCATGCCGTTGGGCAGGCGCTGACCGTGCCAGTGAATGCTGGTGTGCTCGGGCAACCTGTTGGTGACAAATATGCGCACCCTGTCGCCTTCAACCACCTCAATCGTTGGGCCAGGCGACTGGCCGTTATAGCCCCACAAGTGGCCTTTAAAACCCGGTGCAAACTCGCGTACCACCGGCTCTGCCACCAGGTGGAACTCTTTGACGCCATTGTTCATGCGCCAGGGCAGTGTCCAGCCATTGAGTGTGACCACCGGGTTGTAGGGCCTGCCCGTGTTGGGTACCAGTGGCGCCATGGTGTCGGGTTTGGTTTGCATCACGGGCTCGGGCAGGGCGGCCATCGCAACCCGGCTGACAGCGGCGGCGCTGACTGCCGCAGTGATCACACCAGCGCCAGCTAAAAAATTTCGTCTGTTGTTCATGGTCATGTCTTCAATTGGGGTTAGTGGGGCTTGCCGCCACCGCCAGCTGCTGGCGGCGCTGCCATCATCACGCTGGTGGGTTTGCCGGTCATCGACGCGCTGAGCGCTGCATCGGCCAGCCAGAACTGCTGGTAGGCATTGATGGCGGTCACCACGCTGCTGATCTGGTCACGGGTATCGGCCAGCAGCTAAAACACACCGATCAGCATGCCGTTGTAGCGCAGCACGTTTTCTTCAGCCATGGTTTTGCGCAGGGGCACGACCTCGTCGCGGTAGTGCCTGGCCACGTCATAGGCCGTGCGGTAAGCCGAGTAGCTCTCGCGCAGTTGCGATGTGGCGCCGCGCACTGTGCTTTCATAACGATTTGCGGCTGCAATGGACTGAGCGTTCATGGCGTCGCGTTTGGCGTTGCCCCAGTCAAAAATCGGCAACCGTATGCCCAGCTCGTAACCGCGCTTGGCAAAAGCCCTGCCGACACCGCCGCCATTGTCAAACGTGGTGCTGCGGATGATGTCCAGTTCAACATCGACCAGGCTTCTCAAGAGGTTCAAGCCCTGGCTTTTACCCGCCGCATCAAGCTGGCCGCGTGCCAGTTGAACGTCAAGCCTCTGCTCTTGGGCCGCGCTGCTGACCAGTGCAGGTGCACGCGCTTGTTTGGGCAGGTCTGGCAAACGCTCTGGCAGCTTGAGTTGTACGGCTTGTGCATCCGTCAAGCCCAACTGGCGAACTAATTCTTCTCGTGCCGCCAATGCGGCATGTTGTGCGGATGCAAGTTGCGCAACACTGTCGGCATAAAAAACCTGTTGGCGTGCCCGCTGCAATTTGTTGAAGTTACCCACCTGCTGCATGCGCTTGGCCAGCTCGGCACTGGCCTGGGCAGTGGTGTTGATTTGCTCAGCGTATTGCAACGTTTGACCTGCTGCAACGGCTCGAACCCAGGCTTGGCGCACTTGCGTGACCTGCTCCACAACACTGGCAGACAGTTGCACCTGCGCTTGCGCAATCTGGCTTTGCGCAATGGCCTGGCGGCGCGGCAGCGTGAGCAAGTCCAGCAGGCCAAATGACAAGATGCGCCCCAGTTCCAGCTCGTCTTTGAAAGTGACGCGTTCAAACTTGAAAATGGGGTTTGAAATGCGTCCAGCCTGGTTTGCCGCCGACATGTCGGCCCAGCTTTGGGCTATCAAGGTTTGCACGGCAGGACTGTTGGCCAATGCGAGCTGCACCGCATCGTCAGAGCCAAGAGGTTTTGAGAGCAAATCAGTGGACAGTCGGGTTGCGCTTTCACGCTGGTCAGCGCTACGGTTGAGCATCAATTTGCCACCCGTAAAGCTGTCTGTGGCCTGGTTGGCAGTGCCCACAGCTTCGTCAAAATTGACAGAGGCGCAGCCTGCCAAGGTCAACACTGCCACAGCCATCGCTGTGCGCCTGAAATAGGGGATGTTCATGGTTTGGCCTTTGCGGCGGGGATGGGTGTTGCCTGCGCAGGTGCAGCAGCGGGAGCAGGTAGGTTGTCGGGTTTGCTGTCCAAACCTTGGGCTTGTCTGGCGTATTCGCGCCAGCCGCCGATGCGGGCGACAGTGTCATTGGCGGCCTTCCAGTTGGCTGTTGGCTCATCGGTATAGGCCTTGTAGCCTTCGAATGCCGATGGATACGAAAGTGGAGGCGAAGACGGCGCAGCGGTTTGGGCATGAACCGCGGTGGCCAGGAACAAAGCGCTTGCCGTGAGACTGCGGCAGACAACCCATGCAGATACAACCATGATGAAACTTCCGTAAAACAAATGCTGGCGATGGTGTACACCGCGGTTGTCTGGCAGCGGCCTGTGCAGGCCCTGTCCAAACGGCAAAGTACAGACCCAGTTTGGGTCTGGGTTCTAGGAGATGGGTGGTTTTTGACCCAGCGCTGCGGCTACGCTGGTAAACGTGGAGCGCGCTGGACGCAGTGGGAGAGAGCTCAAATTGGGCGTTACCTCAAGGGGTGTTGGCAGCAATGCCACCGTGTGACAAGCCTGGCAGGTCTGGCAAGTTCCGCAATGATCCTGATTTGCCGTCACATCGGACATGGCGGCCTCAGTGATTGCCTCATGGCAATCAGGTTTGACCTGATTTTGAGGATCAAAAGCGGCTGCAGCCCTTATTTCATGGGTGCGAGCAGATCCTGATTCAATAGCAATTTGGTGGCTTGCCATTTGCGTCGCCATGCCGTCCGCCGCCCAGCCACGCAGGGGCAACAAGACGATCATGAGGGCTAAGACTAAAAAACGCATGAAGTAATGATAGTACGCATCCGGAAAAGTTCAATCGGCAGACTGACAACCAGCCTGCTGACAACAATTTATCCCGTGTTTCAGCCAAAGCTTGGGCGATGAGCCAAAGCTTTAGCTGCAAGCATGCTGAACTTTAGAACGTTGTTTATTTGATGTCAAACCGGGCTGTCACTGGCGCCTTGCCAGCCAGTGTCAACACTGCAATGCCCTTGGTACCTTTGGCGACCTTGAATGCGCCTTTGGCTTCCAATTTATCACCAGTTGTGATGAGTTCAGCCTCAGATTTTTCTGACCCGTTGAGCAGCGTGACCTTGGCTTTTGCGCCTTCAAGCCTGACTGGTTTCCCGTGGTCGGTGAAGTAGATCCGGATGGTGTCTGGCTTGGCGACGATTTCCATATCCCCCGCTTTTGTTTCAACCACAACGCCGCCGTGTTTGGGCGAGTGATCGTGACTGCCAGCAGCTATCGCCGATGTTGCCCCCAACGCGATTGAGGTTGCGAGAAAGAGGGCGCGCAGGTTAAAGATTTGACACATGATGAAAATACCTTTCAAAGTTTAAGAAAACGCCATCAAAACAGAAACGAGACACAGGAAATCAGAAACTCTCATTGCCCGAATCCGCCACCAGCGCTTCAATCGGCTTGCGACCAAACAGCGCCACCATGGCGGGGGTTAAAAATGAGTCGAGCAGGGTAGACGTGAGCAACCCTGAAAAAATCACCACAGCCACCGGGTGCAAAATTTCAGTACCGGGCATCTCTGCTTCAAATAACAACGGTGACAAAGCCAATGCTGCCACCAGCGCCGTCATCAGCACCGGCGTCAATCGCTCAAGCGATCCGCGCACCACCATTTTGGTGTTGAAGTCTTCATTTTCAAACGCGCACAAGTTGATGTAGTGCGACACCTTCAAAATACCGTTACGTATGGCAATACCCGCCAGCGTGATGAAGCCGACCAGCGCGGCAATGCTCAGTGGCTGGCCCGATATCCACAAACCAATCACCGCGCCAACGAGTGCCAGCGGAATGTTGGCCATGATGATGCCGGCTAGCACGGCGGAGCGGTAGCGTGAGTACAAGATCAAGAACACCAGCGCGATGGAGCCAAGTGACAGCAGACCAATCAGGCGCGATGATTCTTCTTGCGCCTTGAACTGACCGCCCAGAGTGATGAAGTAGCCTTCGGGCAGCTTTGTCTCGGCAATCGCCGCGCGCATGTCCACCACCACATCACTCAGGGCGCGGCTCTGCGCGTTTGCTGACAACACAATGCGCCTGCGGCCATCATCGCGGCTGATTTGATTCGGCCCGTCGGCCTCTTCCACTGCTGCCAGCTGGCTCAGCGGCACGCGCCCACCGGGGGTGTCGATCATCATGTTCTTCAGCCCCTCAATACCGCGCGACGACTCGGGCAAACGTAGCACCAGGTTAAAGCGGCGGCTGCCCTCGACCACCTCAGTGATACGTTCGCCGTCAATCAGTGTTTGCAACTCTTGCAGCAGTTTGGCCGGTGGTATGCCCATCCCCAATGCTTTGTCGTAGTTGACCTGCACGCGGATTTGCGGGGTCAGCACCTGCTTTTCAACCTCCAGGTCCACCACGCCGTTGACCATTGCCAATCGCTGGCGCAGGGCTTCTGCTTGGCCGCGTAGTACATCCAGGTCATCTCCATACACCTTGATGGCGATTTGCGCGCGCACACCTGTCAGCATGTGGTCAATGCGGTGGCTGATGGGCTGGCCCAGGCCAATGGCGGCTGGCAACGAAGCGATGCGACTCCTCATGTCTGCGTATATCTCTTCAACGCTCCGGTCGCTGCGCTTGAGCTTGATGTCCAGCTCAGACACATGCACGCCCTCGGCATGTTCGTCCAGCTCGGCCCGGCCCGAACGGCGGCCAACGTGCTCGGCCTCGGGCACGCCTTGCAGTGCTTTTTCAGCAATCGCACCAATCCGTACCGATTCAGCCAGCGTCGTGCCGGGGTTGAGCCGTAACCCCACCAGCGCTACACCTTCATTGAACGGCGGCAAAAACGTGGTGGGGAAAAACGGCACTGCTGCAATCGCCAGTATGGCTGCCACTGCCCCTGCGCTCACCCATGTCCTGGGGTGCATCAGCACCTTTTCAAGCAGGACGGCATAACGCGTTTTCAGCCAGATTTGCGCCTTGGTGTCGCCGTGGTCCAGGCTCTTCATTTGCGGCAACAGGTAGTACGCCATCACCGGCGTGACGGTCACCGATACCACCATCGACGCCAGCATGGCCACGATGTACGCAACCGCAAGTGGTTGCATCAGCCGGCCTTCAATACCTGGCAAAAAGAACAGAGGCACCAGCACCAGCACCACAATCACCGTGGCAATCACAATGCCAGAGCGGACCTCCAGCGTAGCCTTGGCGATCAAGGCCAGTGGATTGAGCCGTTTCTCAGGGTGCGCTGCTCGGTCTATTTTTAAGCG